>NZ_JANSJC010000002.1:0-187590 GCF_047462375.1 Synechococcus sp. H55.8
ACGGCTAGGGTATGCTGGTGGGCAGTGAGCAAGTTTCCCACCTCTTCTTTTGAGGAGAGAATATGCCGGAACCGGAATCCTCCTCAGCCCACATTCTGGTGATCGAAGATGAGGCCAAACTGGCCCGTTTCCTGGAAACTGAGCTGACCTATGAGGGGTATCGGGTCAGTGTGGTCGGCGATGGCACGGCAGGGTTGGCGGCAGCCCGCGACCAGAACCCCGACTTGGTGCTGCTGGACTGGCTGTTGCCCGGGATCTCGGGGTTGGAAGTTTGTCGGCAACTGCGCTTGATGGGCAGCCGCGTGCCCGTGGTACTGATGACCGCCGGTGATGAGGTGGCAGATCGGGTGGCAGGGCTGGATGCCGGCGCGGATGATTACGTAGTGAAACCCTTTAGCCTTCAGGAGTTGCTGGCGCGGATACGGATCTATTTGCAGCACCCCAAGGGATCCCGTGACGGTCGGTTGGTGTTTATGGATTTGACGCTGGATCCAGTGACGCGGCAGGCGAGCCGGGGAGGGCGGCAGGTGGAGCTGACGGCCAAGGAATACGACCTGCTGCGCTACTTGATGGAACACCCCCGCCAGGTGCTCAGCCGCCAACAGATTTTGGAGCATGTGTGGGGCTATGACTTTACGGGCGATTCCAACATCATCGAGGTCTATATCCGCTACTTGCGTCTCAAGATCGAAGGCCCAGGAGAGAAGCGCCTCATCCAGACGGTGCGCGGGGTAGGCTACGTGTTGCGGGACTAGAAGCGCGACTGAGGCCGACATCCCCCAGAAGAATGGCCTGGGCAGCCTGAGGGGGATCGCTGCTGTGGCAAGATCGGGAAGAATGGATCCCTATCGAGGTGCGGGAACGGCTGCTCAAAACTGGAGCAAAGAACCCGGAGAGGATTTCGTCCTGCTGGCAGGTGAGGTTGATGGAAGCCGACTGCTGGAACTGAATTGGGGGATTTTGGGGTGCAGAGGGTGTTGTCGATGAATCCATGGAGTGCAGGTCTGCTGGGCCTTACCTTCAGCTCACCGGGAGAGTTTGTCTTCCGTTTTCCCCCCGAAACCCCTCTGGTAGGTGGGCTGGGGCTGCGCTGGTACGGCCTGCTGATGGCTATTGCCGTGTTGGTCGGCCTGCTCCTGACCAAAGCCCTGGCAGAGGCTCGCCATTTGGAGAAAGAGCCCGGCAAGGCCAGCGAACGGGTCGAGATCCTAGCCCTGTGGCTGGTGGTGTCCGGGTTTCTGGGCGCCCGCCTCTACTACGTCCTCACCCACTGGTCGGAGTTCAGGGACGATCCCCTCTCGGCCTTCGCCATCTGGCGGGGAGGCATCATCATTCACGGTGGCGTGCTGGCCGGCGCGCTTGCTCTTTACCTCTATTGCCGCGCCACCGGGATCAACGGCTGGAAGTACGCCGATGTGCTCACGCCAGGGTTAATTTTGGGCCAAGCCATCGGGCGCTGGGGCAATTTTTTTAACTCCGAGGCCTACGGGGCCCCCATTCTCCCCGACAGCAGATGGCCCTTGCGGGTGTACATCCCGCCCCAAGCCCGCGAGCCGCAATACAGCCAGTTTGAGTTTTTTCACCCCATCTTTTTCTACGAAAGCGTCCTCAACCTGGTTCTGTTTGCCCTCTTGATGGGGATGTTCTGGCGCTTTCCCAAACTCAAAGATGGCACCTGGGTTTGGACCTATGTCGTCGGCTACAGCTTAATTCGCATCCCCTATGAAATCTTGCGCGTCTCGGCGGTGGCCTATCTGCCGGGAACCTCCATCAAGGCTGCCTATGTGGCCAGCGCTGTAGGCCTAGTGCTTGGGATTGGCATGCTGATCTACATGTACCGGCTGCGCTTCGACCCCGATTTGGAGCAATTGGCCGCTTGGCTGGCCGAACGAGCAGGGCTGGAGCTGGGAACAGCCGCAGATCTTGTGCAGCGGGCTTGGGCCATCCAGCAAAAGCACCGCCGCGCCGACTTGCTGGATCGCGTTACTCTGGCCATGCCCCACTTTCCAAGCACCCTTGCCCCCCATCTCTCGCTGGGCCAACGGGAGCTGTTGATACGGCAACTGTTCTGCCGTCTGGAAGGCCGGGATCCCGCTGGAGAAGGGCTTCCCCAGGCAAGTTAGCGCTGTCAATCCCAGCAAGCGCGAGTTAGGCTCTCTTCATAATAGAGAGGGGATCCAGGAATCCAAAGCAAAAGCACCTAGGCCAACAGGCTGCGGGCCAGCAAGCCCAACCCCGCTCCAGCCATCACCAACAGCCACGTGGGCTGCCGGAAGCGCAGCAGGGCGATCAAGGCCGCCCCACCGATCCCCAAGGCCATCAACGAGGCTGCTGTTGTTTCTTGTAGCAGCGCCTTTTGGGCCAGAGGCACTGTGGCTGCGGCAACCGCCCCCAGCGCGGTTGGGGTGATGGCTTGCAGGAATCCCTTCACCCAAGCGTTGCGCCGTATGCGCAGCAACAGCGGTGCTGCCAGCAAAATAAAGGCAAAAGAAGGGGCAAAGATCGCCACCGTCGCCGTCAGCGCCCCCAACACCCCCGCCACCTTGTAGCCGATGAAAGCTGCCGTCAGCACCACCGGGCCGGGGGTAAACTGCCCAATGGCCACCCCATCCAAAAACTCCGCTGGCGTCAACCAGCCCAACTGATCCACCACTTCGTCGGCGATGAAGGGAATGATCACCAACCCTCCCCCGAAGATGGCACTGCCCACCTTGAAAAAAAACAGCGTCAAAGGCCAGAAGTAAGTGCCAATGCGCTCCAGCCCCCAAAAGCTGCTCACGGCTAGGGTTTCTGGCGGAACCGCGGCCCCCACCGTCTGGGCCAACATCAACACCGGCCCCGGCAGCAGAGCTGGGATCCCTGGCAAAGGGCTCCTTGGCCCGTAGAGCACCAACCCCACCAGCGCCGCCAGCCCAAACAACACCAGGATGTTCACCCCTCTTAGCAGCAGAGCAAAAGCCGCCACCGCGATCAGCCCCCGGCTCCAGTCTTGCACCGCCTTGCGGCCCAGCTTCCAGCAAAAGGCCAAGACAATGGCGATTACCACCGGGGCCACCCCAAAAAATAGCCCCTCTAGCTGTGGCACCCCCTGAAAGCGAAAATAAAGCCAAGAAAAAATCACCTCGATCACAAAAGCCGGCGCGATGAAGCAAAAGCCCGCCAGCACCGCCCCCAACCAGCCTGCCCGCACATAGCCAACATAGATCCCCATCTGGGTAGAAGCCGGCCCCGGCAACAGTTCACACAGGCCCACCCCTTCGGCAAATTGCTCCTGGCTCATCCAGCCCCGCCGGATCACCGCCTCATCGTGTTGCATGGCAATGTGAGCTTGTGGGCCGCCAAACCCCAGGGATCCCAGCCGCAAGAACACCGCAGCAATTTCCTTTAGTCGCGTCGAAAGAGGGGGCAAGGGATCGGGCAGACCACTTGCCACCCCAGGAGACTGGCCGGGAGAGGACTGAGGAGACATCGCCAAGGCTTGGCACCCGCTTATCCTGGCATCCAATGGTTGGTTACGTCGATCCCTAACTCCCCTCTCCCTCAGGGAGAGGGGCCGGGGGTGAGGGTCGTTCCTCAGGGAGAGGGGCCGGGGGTGTTCGCGCTAGCGGCGCGGAGCGCTTGGGTCGTTCCTCAGGGAGAGGGGCCGGGGGTGAGGGCAGCGGCGCAGAGCGCTTGGGCTAGCCGGCTAAGTTGTCGAGTTGCTCTAGTTGGGATAAATGCGCAAGCGGCGGTTGGGCTCTTCCCCAAAGCTTTGGGCCCGCAGGTGATAATGTTCCACCAACTGGTGTTGGAGCTTGCGGATCAGAGGCGAACGGGGCAAAAGTTCCACCGGCTGAGACTTGGGAATGACGATCTGCTCCACTGCCAGGCGGGCCTCTTCCAGAGCTTCCGTTTCGTCGCCCGAGCTGGCGCGAATGAACAGCTCCAGGTCGGAATCAGATCCGTCTTCGCTTTCGATGTTGAGGATGTGGCGCAGGGCGCGGGCCAGGGCGATCAAAGTATTGGCCTTAACAGTATGAATCGGGATCTGGCGGGAGTGGGCCAGTTGCTGGATCTTGGAGCGGCTGCGCACCTGGGATCGCAAAGCCAAGACAATATCTGCCCCATCCAGGTCTTTGGTGACCTCCGCCGGCAGTTTCAAAGTCTGGATCACCTGCTCCAGATGGAAGCGGCTCACTCCGTAGGGGTAGATCATCAGCGGCTCATCCGGATCCCACTGCCGCTCTGCTGGAGCCAGAGCGGATCCCTCCCAGTCCAAATCTTCTTCCTCTTCGGCTGCTCCGGATTCAGCCACGACCTGAACCGCAGGATGGGATCCCGCCGGCGTCGGCGGGACAGCGTCCTCCCGCTTGTCCAAGAGCAGGCTTGGCTCTCCTCGCTGTCGCGAACAACCTTCGAGCGGTTCTGATCGCGTTAGCGGGACGGAGTCCTTGGGCAGAGCTTCCATCCGTCCAGAGCGCCGCCATCCACCTCGCTCCCGTGCTGCACCTGCAGGGGGCCATTGGGGGCCGGCTAGAGCCGGGCGCTCGATCACCACCTGGCCGTGTTCGTCCAGGCTGCGCGTTTGGGTCAGGGGCTCGCGGTTGCGCAGGAGGCGATCCACGGTGGCGGCCACATCTTCATGGATGACCCAGCGGGATCGCTCCAGCATTTCGACGGCAATCTCAAACGTGGGTGGGGCTTTGCGCTCCAAGACACTCTTTTGAGAGCCCCGTCGCCGTGCCTCCTCATCTCCCAAGGTGACGGATTGGATCCCGCCTACCAAGTCCGAGAGGGTGGGATTTTTGATCAGGTTGTCGATGCGGTTGCCGTGGGCGGTGGCCACCAGTTGTACCCCCCGTTCGGCGATGGTGCGAGAGGCCAAGGCTTCCAATTCGGTGCCGATCTCGTCGATGACCACCACCTCGGGCATGTGGTTTTCCACAGCCTCGATCATCACCTTGTGCTGCAGCTCTGGGCTGGCCACCTGCATCCGTCTGGCTCGGCCAATACCCGGGTGGGGCACGTCGCCATCGCCGGCGATCTCATTGGAGGTGTCGATAATAACCACTCGTTTGCCCAGCTCATCCGCCAGCACGCGGGCAATTTCCCGCAAAGCCGTGGTTTTACCCACCCCCGGTCGGCCCAGCAACAGCATGGAGCGACCCTGCTCCACCAAGTCGCGGATCATGCTGATGACGCCGATAACGCAGCGACCCACCCGACAGGTGAGACCGATGATCGTGCCTTGGCGGTTGCGAATGGCACTGATGCGATGCAGGGTAGAGGCGATGCCCGCCCGGTTGTCACCGCTGAACTCTCCAACCCGACTGATCACTTGATCCAAGTCGGCTCGGGTGATCACCTCTTCTGAGAGGTAATCGGCAAAGCCAAGGAAGCGGGCTTCGGGGCGGCGACCCAAATCCATCACCACTTCTACCAATCGATCCAGGTGGGGATGCTGCTCTAGGCGCTCGCGAATCGGAGCCGGCAGGATATCCAGAAGTTTGCTCAAGTCGTCGCTGTATTGAACCTGGCCGGGAAAGCCAGTGTGTTCGCGTAAGCGGTGCGGATCCGCCAACGGATTTGGGGTTGAGGGCTGTGCGGGAAAACTCATGGCTGAGCAAGGTCACTAAACGCAGGAAAAACAGGTTTGTTTGCAAGCAATGGATCGCCGCTTCACTTGCTGCACCAACTGCTTGGCCAACGGGATCCCCGCCGCCAATCCAGGATTGCATCCTGGCTCCGCTGGGCTCGGCCCTTCCAGATGGGCCGCTACCAACTGTCGTGCGTAGCTGCCAAAGGCCACCCCCGCCACCGGCCAATCGGGATCCAACAGCGACACCGTTTGGGCATTGGTTCCGCCCGCCAGTTGCACATAGCCGGGCAAACCCATGGCCAGCACCTTTTGGGCCAACTTCAGGGTGGCTTTGCCGGTGCCAGCGCCAATATCGCCACTCATGGGCCGGCCATCCACCTGCCAGATCAACACCTCCGGCAAGGGATCCATCAGGGCCAGCAGATCCCTCAAGTAGGCCTCCAGGCCCGGGCCATCGTTAAAGCTAATCGAGATTGCCTGGAGGTGAGGTAGCCAGGGCTTCAGGGATCCCCACAGTTGCTCGAATGACCTCTGACGACCGATGCAGGTGTGGATCTCCACTGCCTGAATGCCCAACTCGAGCAAAGGCGGCAACACCTCTGCCAAAGCAACTTGATAGCCGCAGGTGGCAATGCGCCGGTGGGGGCAAACCGGCTCACAGCGCCCACAGCCATAGCACAGCTCTGCCTGAATGTGGACTTGGGCAGGAAGGGCTGCCTGTGTCAAAGCATGGGGAGGACAGACGGCCAGACACGGCTGGGGGCAGTCGGCAGGACAGACCGGAGCCGTCAGCACCGCCTTACGGAAGTGCACATCTTCCCCGTCATTGACACTGACCATCACCCAAGGGGAGCGCGCCCGGGGATCTTCGGCTTGGGCCCATTGGATCCCTTGTTGAGCAGCCCGCACAATGGCGGGATCGGCAGCGACGTCAATGCAATCTGCCCCAGCCAGCGTGTAGAGAAAAGCCAGCTCGCGAACCGAGGGCAAGTGGTGAAAACTTGCGCCACAGATCAGCTTAAACCAAGTACCCTGTTGCAGCGAGGCGGTTGGCAAGGTCACAGGTGAGAGAAGCCGCTAGCAGGATGGTTCTGAGCTGCAGGCCATCTATCTGAGATGGTAGCAGAGAATTTTCCAGGATCCTGAGAAGATGCTCAGGCGCTTTGCAGAGGTTGCCAGCGAATGGAGCGCTCTCGGCCCAGCTCCACGACAAATTTGACCCCCTTGTCTTCCCGGCTCAGCTTCACCAGGTAAGAGAGTTCCTGTTGGCTGAGCACATGCCCCTCGTAAAACCAAAACACCAATCCTTTCGCCTTCGCGGGCAAGGTGGCTCGATACTGCTCGATCAACGCCGGGAAAAAATAGGTGCGCCGCTCCGATTTGCCCAGCGTGGCAGGCCGTACCCCATGACTGCACGTCAAATAGCTCGCCAGATCTCCGATTCCTTTGCTGGAGAGCGTGACCACCTCATACCCGGCTCCGCGCAGCCGCCGCAGGTAATGCCCTTCGGATCCCCCTTCTGGGGTCACAAAGATGGCCAGAGCCCCAGATTGCTCCAGTTGCTGCACAAACCGTGCGCCTGAGCCGACCAGCAGCATAGGAAGAACTCCATTACTCGTCTAGAGTTGGACAAGCAGCTTGCTCGAGCTTAATTGTAACGGGATTACGCCTCAGGCTGAGGATAAAAGCTGCCGATAGAACCCATAGATGGATACCTGCTCAGCTTTCGGGAAGAGGGGAAAAGGACTGGACACTCCCCCGGTTGGAAACCGGAGGCTTTACGCGGCTGTTCGTAAAGAAGAAGAGTTAAGATAAAGACAATCTGCTGGCAATCCTCCAACAACAGCCAGCGGACAAAAGCGGACGGATCCCCCTCAGCCAAGTAGAGAACGGGTTGGCGATGGCTCCTTCCGCTGTTTAGACGGTGAGGATGGATGAACCTCTCATGCGACGACGCAAGCTATTGACTTTGACCGTGGCTGGGTTCATCCCAGGATCCCTTAGCTTGGTAGGAGAGCAACGAGCAATGGCTCAACAGACCTATCCCGTCACCAAAACCGATGCCGAATGGCGGCAACTGCTCACCGAAGAGCAGTACTATGTGCTGCGCCAGGAGGGCACGGAGCCTCCTTTCCGCAATGCCTACTACGACAACAAGGCCGCAGGCATTTACGTCTGTGCCGGCTGTGGGCAGGAGCTGTTTTCCTCGGCAGCCAAGTACGACAGTGGCACCGGTTGGCCCAGCTTTTGGGAGCCGATTGCTCCCCATGTGATCGGTACCAAGACGGATTGGAAGTTGTTCGTGCCCCGCACAGAAGTGCACTGCTCTAACTGCGGTGGGCATCTGGGGCATGTGTTTCGGGATGGCCCCCCGCCCACGGGTTTGCGCTACTGCATGAACTCTGCTGCCCTCAAGTTCATTCCGGCCACCACCTAGAAACCCTCTTGGCTCCGGACAGAATTGAGCCGCCTGTCTGGGTGAACTGATGTCCGACTACACCTTCCTGGATGCCGCTTCGATTTTGCTGCGGGAGGGCCTGGAGGCTCTCCTGGTGTTGGTGGCGCTGCTGGCGCTTTTGGGCAAGAGCGGGCAGTCGGCTCAGCAGCGCTGGGTGTGGCTGGGAGGATCCGCAGGCTTGCTGGCAGCGGTGATGCTGGGTCTGCTGGTGAAGCTGTTTTTCCAGCAGTTGCTCACCCACACGCGGCAAGAGGTGCTGGAGGGGATCACTGGGCTGGTGGCGGCAGGCTTGTTGTTTTCGGTCAGCCTTTGGTTGCACCGCCGGGCTGCAGTGGCTTCTTGGCAAACCTTTGTGCAAGAACAAGCGCAGGCGGCACTGGCCACCGGCCAGGTTTTTTCTTTGGCTTCCCTGGCGTTTATGGCGGTGTTTCGCGAGGGGGCGGAAACGGTGTTGTTTTATGTGGGGTTGGCCCCCGCCCTGCCGGCAAAAGAATTTTGGCTGGGGATCGGACTGGGATCCCTGATGTTGGTGGGGGTGGCGATCCTGCTGCTGCAGGTGGGGCTGAGATTGCCGCTGCGAGCTTTTTTCCGGGGCCTCAGTCTGCTGGTTTTCTATTTGGGCTTTAAGTTTCTGGGTAGTGGCCTGCACGCTTTGCAGGTGGCGGACTGGCTGCCGGTCACCCCTCTCATCGGGATCCCAAAGTTGCGCTGGCTGGGCCTGTATCCCACTTGGCAGACGCTGCTCCCCCAACTGGTGCTGCTGGCGCTAGCCTTTGTCTTGTGGGTTCGGGCTCATTCGGCCCAAAAACTTTCTTCGTGAAAAGACGCTCCTGCAAAGGCGGTGGGGATCCCATCGACCTTCTGGAGAGTTCCGATCCTAGCTTCGATGGATGGCAGCCAAAAGTGGCCTTCTAGCCGCGAAGGGCAAAGCCTACCGGCAAGGATCCGGCAGGCTGGTGAATCTGGCTAGGGATCCCCAGCAGCAAGCCCCGTCGATCGCTACGCAATCAACCGAGATCATCTGCAGGGCTCCCAGGAACTAGGTGTCGTAAACCCGGCACTCGACGGCATCTGGGTTTTCGGCGCAGTGCTGCTCCAGGCTGCTGGGAGTTTTGGGCTGGTGGCTGCGGGCTGCCAGCACCTCCTCAACGGCATCCCAAGCGGCACGGCAGTGGGGATCCCCTTCGCCGTACTCAGAGCAGACGTTGCGAGCATTTTCCAGTTCTTTGGCGATGACTTCAGACAGTCCCATGGTCTCAAGGCTCCTTTAGACTAGATGGGGCCGATGGCCCGCTGGATAGCCGATTGACGCAGGTCAGCAGGGATCGGATGTGGCTGAGGATCAACTGGTGGGAACCAGCCAATCCAAGTGGGGAATGAGTCCAGGATAATGACCCTGTGTCAATCGAATTGAACACGTGCATACATTACCTATTCTAGACAGGGGCGCCGGCGAGGTGCAGCCACCCTTTTGCGATCTCTTTGGGATCGCAGGGATCCCTTAGGCGTCAAACAGTTGCCCGATTTGTTGCCGCACCTGCTCTGGGGATCCCTGATAGCGCACCCGTCCTTCGGAGAGGAAAATTACTCCGTCCGCCCACTCCAGTTCCGCCAGCCGATGGGTGACCCAGAGGGCGGTGATGCCCTCTTGATCCACCAGTTGACGGATGCAGCGCAGCAACTCCGCCTGGCTATCGGGATCCAACAGAGCGGTCGGCTCGTCCAAAAGCAGCACTTCGCTGCGTCGGGCCAAGGCCCCCGCCACCGCCACCCGTTGCTTCTGTCCGCCGCTGAGGCCGTGGATGGGCCGGCGGATCAGGTGCTTGAGTCCCACCTGTTCCAAGGCTGTTTCCACCCGCCGGTGAATTTCCGCCCAAGCCAGAGCCTCTGCCCCCAAGCCAAAGGCCACATCGGCCCCCACTGTGGGCATGAACAGTTGGTGATCCGGGTTTTGAAACACATAGCCCAGCCGACCACAAATTTCCAGGTGACCTGAAAGAGGCTGGGGATGGGTCAGGGATCCGGACAACAGTTGTAACAGGGTGGACTTGCCGCTGCCATTGGGCCCCAACAGCATCCACAACTGGCCCTTGGGAATGGCAAAACTGCACCCCTGCAAGACCGGCGGACGTTCCGGCCAGGCAAAGGTCAAGCTCTCCACCCGAATGGCCACCTCAGACATGGGGATCCCTGGCGGTAGAGAGAAAAGAGCCGTCCTCAGCCTTGCAACTGGGCCAAAAAACCGGGACGGGCTCCCATGGGGCTGGCGCCACCCGACTTAGAGGTCATTTGCACACCACACAGCTCGCCGGTGAGCAGGAACACCTTTTTGCCGGTGCGGTCGCAGGTCAGCTCCAAGCTCTGAGGGGAGCCGTTCTGCAAAGCATTGACTATGCTTTGGTAGGCCCGGTTGGCCGCTTCCTCCTCTTTTTGGTGGACAACGATGGGGGCAGGGTTCCCTTTCAGAAGCAATTCCAGAGTATACATGGCTGACCGTTGCGTAGTGGGCCGTGGATAGGGGACGCCATCCTTTTCCAGTATTGCAGGTTGAGCCAGGGTACCGGCAGGATCAAAAAATGACGGGGGAACTTCCCTCGCCAGCTTAGGCCAAGCTCCCGCCGAGAAAAGGCAGCAGGCTGATCAGCAACAGGCCCAAGGTGGCCAGGGATCCGGCCAAAAAGGAGAGGGATCGCCCGATGGGGATGTCAGCGATGTAGAAGAAGTTGTAGAGCAGCCGTGCCAGCAGAAACACCCCACACAGCACAGCTACCCCTTCGTCGCCGCTGAGGCCAAAAGACCAGGGATCCGGGTGAGGGCCGGTGATGTAGGCGATCAACGCCGCTGAGGCAAACATCCCAAAAGTCTCAAACCCGTTGGCATGGGCCCAGGTGGCCCGCTGGCCGTAGGGGGGTAGCCTATCGAACATAGCCCGAGGCGCATGCAGGTCGTAGCCGACGCGGGCCCGCGCATAGCCCACCACCCCCATGGGCAAGTAGACCAAGAGCATGGCTGCCGCGATGGAGAAGAGGGGAACGGCTGCGAGAGGAAGACTTGGCAACATACAGACAGGCAGAAGAGTGGAAAAAGCCCGACTTGGGTAGGGGCTACTGCTGAGAAAAATAACACCCAGACGATTATCCTATCGGACTTGCGGCCTGAGCAGAAGCTGGAATGCTCGACCTAGGAGATCCTGCGGATTTGTCGGCGGCGCTCCTCATATTCAGCGCGGGTGATCAAGCCTTGCTGCAACTGACTTTGCAACTGCTGCTCGGGATCCCGGACTTCCCGATCTTGCGCACTGGTCCAGTCCAGCTCGATGAGATCCCGGTTGAAGCGAAAATCGAAGTCCTCATTGGTCATGGTGAGCAACCATAGCCCTTCCAGCAGGCAGAGCGCTCGTAGCCCATAGCTGAGGATCTGCAGGGGAATAGAGGGAACCAACACCATCAGCCCCACCAGCAAGTACACCCAGCCCCAGCGCTTGTGGCCCATGTAAAAACGCTGCAGCCCTGGGATCAGCACCCCCAGCACTGCCAGCCAGCCGGCTGCCTCGCGAACCAAGCGCTGACGTTTTTGAAGAGGGGTATCGGAGCCCTCGCTCTCGGCCATACCCTGCCCCACCTACACGTGCCACCAGGCTAGCGCAGTTTCCCAGGGCTTGGCAGAGGGGGAGGGAACACCAGCTCCAGGTTGGGCAAGCAACTGCCGCGTATACTTGATGGGGGCAGATCGGAGGGCAAAGATGGCAGAGCGGGAGCTGGCGGTGGCGATCCTGGCAGCGGGCAAGGGCACCCGCATGCGGTCGCAATTGCCCAAGGTGCTGCACAAGCTGGGATCCCTGTCTTTGATCGAGCGGCTGCTGCGCACGGTGCTGACCTTAAAGCCCCAGCGCTGTTTGGTGATCGTGGGTTACGGGCAGGAGCAGGTGCGACAGACCCTGCGGGAGTACCCGGTCGAATTTGTGGAGCAGGCCCAGCAACTGGGCACCGGACACGCGGTGCAGCAGCTTCTACCCGTCCTGGACGATTTTCAGGGGGATCTGCTGGTGGTCAACGGGGATGTGCCTCTGTTGCGGGTGGAAACCCTGCAGGCGCTGGTGGAACGCCACCGCCAAGTCCAGCCGGATGTGACCTTGCTCTCGGCTCAGGTGGTGGATCCCTATGGCTATGGGCGGGTGTTTTGCGATGCTCAACAGCGGATCCTGGAGTTGGTGGAAGAGCGGGACTGCACCCCGGCCCAACGGCAAAATCGCCGCATCAACAGCGGCGTCTACTGTTTCCATTGGCCGGCCCTGGCCCGGGTGCTGCCGAGTTTGGAGCGGAACAACGCCCAGCAGGAGTACTACTTAACCGATGCCGTCAAGCGGGTGAGCAAAGCCATCGCCCTGGATGTTGCCGACCCGCAAGAAATTGTGGGCATCAACGACCGCCGCCAACTGGCCCAGGCCCACCAGATTTTGCAGGATCGCCTCAAGGAAGCTTGGATGGAAGCCGGGGTCACCTTTGTGGATCCCGAGAGCAGCAGCCTGGAAGAGACGGTGGAATTGGCCCCCGATGTGGTGATCGAAGCCCAAACCCACCTGCGCGGGAGGTGCCGCATCGGGCCGCGCACCCGCCTGGGGCCGGGCAGTTGGATCGAGTCCAGCACCATCGGCTCCGATTGCCACATTCTCTACTCGGTGGTCAGCCACAGCCAGATTGGGGATCGCGTCTGGGTAGGCCCCTACGCCCATGTGCGTCCCCACAGCCAGATTGGCGACGGCTGCCGCATCGGCAACTTTGTGGAAGTTAAAAACACCCAGATTGGCTCCCACACCAACGCCGCCCACCTGGCCTACCTGGGTGACGCCAAGCTGGGATCCCAGGTCAACATCGGCGCCGGCACGATCATCGCCAACTACGACGGCCAGCAGAAGCACTTCACAGAAATCGGCGATCGCAGCAAGACCGGCGCCAACTCGGTGCTGGTGGCCCCCCTCAAGGTGGGATCCGATGTCACCATTGCCGCCGGCTCCACCATTCCTGCCCGCTACCCTGTGCCTGACGACTGCCTGGTGATTGCCCGTGCCTACCCGGTGGTCAAGCCCGGCTGGCGACCGGGGAGCGCTGCTGCTGAGCGCCAACAGCCTCTACCCACGGGATCCCTCAAGATCTACCCCCTACGCCTGCTGCCCGGCCAAGACCTCAAGCAGGAGCTGGAGCGCTTTGCCCGCCAACAACCTTTGCAGGCAGCCTTTGTCCTCAGCGCCGTCGGCAGCCTCAGCCAAGCCACCCTGCGCCTGGCTGACCAAACAGAGGATCACCTCTTGTCGGAATGCCTGGAGATCCTGTCCCTGAGCGGATCCCTGTGCCCGGACGGCGTCCATCTCCATCTGGCTGTTGCCGATGCCCAAGGCCGAACTTGGGGAGGGCACCTGCGCCCTGGCTGCCTCATCTACACCACCGCCGAGATTGTCCTTGCCGACAGCCTGGAGTACCGCTTCTCCCGTCAGCCGGATCCGGCCACCGGCTACTTGGAGCTGCACATCCAAAAGGTGGCAGAAGCAACCCCGCCCTCTCCCCAGAGGGCAGATGAGACAACGGCGGGGATCCCTTCTTGCCCGCCGTGAGCCGCGAGCGGCTGTAGATAGACGGTATAATGGCCAACATCTAGCATTGAGTCATCAGCACCTCGTTTGGCAATCAAGGGTTGCTGAATAAACTCGGCGATTGGGGGTACCCGGCCATGCCCCGAATGACCACTGCAGATGAGCTGCTGGCAAACTATGCCGCCGGCGAGCGCAACTTTCAAGAATCCAACCTGGTGGGCGTGGATCTGGTACGCGCCACCCTGCAGGGGGTGAATCTGAGAGGGGCCAACCTTTCCTTTGGCAAGCTGAGCGGGGTTAACTTGCAGGAGGCGGATCTGCGTGGAGCCGATCTCAGCTCCGCCAACCTGATGGGGGCCAACCTGCGCGGTGCCAACCTTTGGGAAGCCAACCTCATTGGCGCCGATCTCAGCTTTGCCGATTTGCGGGAAGCCAACTTGCACGGGGCCTACCTGTGGGAAGCCAAGTTAACCCGTGCGCAACTGCAGGGATCCGACCTGAGCGGGGCAAAAATAGGCGGAGCGGTGCTGACCGGTGCCGACCTAAGCGGCGCCATCCTGCCCGATGGCACAGTGCGGCCCTGGCCTGCTCCGTCGGCCAGCAAGGCAGAATAGAACTGTTGCGACGGGATCCCTCATGTTGCTGCTGTTCCACTTGGTCTTGACGGTGCTGCTGGCTTTGGGAGTGGCAGTCCTGGCCGGACAAAACCCCACTCCCCTGACCGTCCATTTTTTAATGTGGCGCTCGGTGGAGCTGCCGCTGGGATTGCTCATCGCCGCGGCCATCGGCCTGGGGCTGTTGACGGCGGGGCTGGGCTCTCTTCTTTGGCCGGGGCGCAGTTTTTCTCTGACTGCCCGCCAGCTCCAGGAACGGCTGCAGCAACTGGAAAGGCAGGATCAGCCGCCTGCCTAGAGCGCCATCTTGCGGGAGTTGCCCTGGCCTTTGGGGTTTGAGTCCGGGATCCTGTCCGATTTGGGTAGGTTATCCGGCTGCCGGGTTGGCGCACGCCTTTAAGATAGGGCGTAAGCTGAGAAAGGATCCTTATGGCACCAGCGGCGCAAGCACGAGTAACCACCATGCCTCATTCTCAAGCTTCTTCTCCGAACACCTTCCCCGAAGATCCCCGCGCCCTGCGCAAGGCTCTGCGCAGCTCCAGCACCTACTTTGCCAAGGGGTTTGAGGAGCACAAAGACCAGGCCCAACGGGAGCTGCAAACCACCTACAAAAGCCCTCTGGTGGAGCAGATCCGCGCCCAGTCTTACCGCTATCAACAGGGGGATATCACCATCCATCTGGCCAAGGCGTTTGGCTTCTGCTGGGGGGTGGAACGGGCGGTGGAATATGCCTACGAGGCGCGGCGCCGCTTTCCGGATCGCCAGATCTGGATCACCAACGAGATCATCCACAACCCTCTGGTCAACCGCCACCTGCAGGAGATGGGGATCCGCTTTGTGGAAAAAGGCCCCGACGGCAACAAGGACTTTTCCCAGATCCGGCCCGAGGACGTGGTGATCTGGCCTGCCTTTGGGGCCAGCGTATCGGAGATGGCGTTTTTCCGGTCGCAGGGCAATGAGATCGTCGATACCACCTGCCCCTGGGTGTCCCGCGTCTGGAACCAGGTGGACAAGCACCGCGCCGCCCAATTCACCTCTGTCATCCACGGCAAGTACAACCACGAAGAAACCGTGGCCACCAGCTCCTTTGCCCAAAAATATCTGGTGGTGCTGAACCTGGAAGAAGCGCAATGGGTCGCCCGCTACATTTTGCAAGGCGGAGATGCGGCAGAATTTCGGCGGCGCTTCGGCAAGGCCACCTCTCCCGGCTTCGATCCGGATCGGGATCTGGAGCGGATTGGCATCGCCAACCAAACCACGATGCTGGAAGGGGAAACCCGCGCCATTGCCAAGCTGTTTGAGACCACCATGCTGCGCAAATATGGCCCCCAGGAGCTGGACAACCACTTCATGAGCTTCAACACCATCTGCAACGCCACCCAAGAACGGCAGGACGCCATGTTCGAGCTGCTGGAGCGGCCCTTGGACGTGGTGGTGGTGATCGGCGGGTTCAATTCCTCCAATACCACCCACCTGCAGGAAATTGCCCTGGCCAAGGGGCTGCCCTCTTTCCATATCGATGGCCCCGACTGCATCCAACCCCCCAACCGCATCCGCCACAAGCCCCTCCACCAAGACCCAATTGTTACCGAGGGTTGGTTACCCGATGGGCCGGTGCAGATCGGCATCACGTCTGGCGCCTCTACCCCAGACCGGGTTGTGGAAGCGGTGATTCTGCGCATCTTTGCCCTACGTGAAGAACCCCAGCGGATCCCTAGCTAACTGTGTGATGACGGGATCCCTTTCCTCTTCCCCCTAGAGCCACTTTGGCGTGCTCACCACCCTTTTTCAGGTTTATCTCCCCCTGCTGGGCTGGACGCTGCTGGGGTTTGTCCTCCAGAAAAGGCTGCCCACCGGCTGGAAGCGTTGGCTGGATCCCCACGTTCTGGGCCGGTTCATGTTCTGGGTGGGGGTGCCCCTGGGCACAATTGGATTTATCCAGAAGGCGGATCTCTCCGGCCAGATCTGGGTGGCCCCTTTGGTCTGCTGGCTGGCAACCGGGCTGGGGTTTGCCCTGGCCAACGCCTGGCTAAGATGGCAACACCATGCCTGGCAGGGAAAGAACGAGCGGGATCCCTGGCTTTGGAGCAGAGCACGGCGAGGAAGTTTTTATCTGGCGGCCACCTTGGGGAATAGCGGCTATTTGGGTTACCCCATCTGTCTGGCGGTGGCCGGGAGCGCCTACTTCGGCTGGGCTTTGTTCTACGATTTGTTGGGTACGCTCTTTACGGCCTATGGGCTGGGGGTGTGGGTGGCCAGCCGCCACAGTCCCTCTCGCCCTCGTCCCCGGCAAACAGCGATCCGACTGCTGAGCAGCCCCACCCTTTGGGCCTTCTTTGTCGGCTTGGCCCTGGCTCGCCAACCCCTGCCGGGGTGGCTCTCTCAAGGCTTGGTTGCCTTTGCCTGGAGCACGATTCCCCTGAGTCTGATCATCTTGGGAATGCGGCTGGCTCAAGTGAAGCGCTGGGGATCCTTTTTCCCTGCCGCAGTGGCCCTCTCGATCAAAATCCTGCTCGTGCCTCTTTTGGTAGGGATCGGCCTCGCCTTTACCCCTTATCCATCCTTGGCCAAGCTGGTGCTGACCCTGCAGGCGGGCATGCCCCCCGCTATCGCCACCCTGGTGCTTACGGAAGAATACAATCTGGATCGGGAGCTCACCGTAGCCGCCTTGGCCGTGGGCTACTTGGCGGCTCTGTTCACCTTGCCCCTTTGGCTGTGGTTATGGGGATTCTAGTAGGCCAAGTGAGAGAGGGTCTGCTCCAGGTAGCGATGCACCAGACGATCCAGCTCCGCCTCCTGGCTGGGCAGCTCCCGCCCCTGCAGCCATCCTCGAAACCCTGAGCTTTCCACAATGGCCTGCCGCAACGGCTTCCAGACGGCTTGCTCGCGCAGGGCTGCATCGGGTCTGAGAGTAGAACTGGTCATGAGAGGAAAGAGAAGAGGGTGAACAGGAGTGATTCACCTTCAGAATAGCTTGGATCCCGGTTGGCTTTGGCTACCTAGGATACAAATCTCCCCTCTCCCTCTGGGAGAGGGGCCGGGGGTGAGGGTCATCCCTCTGGGAGAGGGGCCGGGGGTGTTCGCGCTAGCGGCGCGGAGCGCTTGGGTCATCCCTCTGGGAGAGGGGCTGGGGGTGAGGGCAAAGAGCCCACAAGCCCAGGGATCCCTAAACAAACAATTGGCTGCGCTGTTCGACCCGCAAAGTTGGCCCCAAGGCATTGAGCAGCGAGACGCCGTAGCTACGGGTAATGATGCGGCTATCCAAAATGGCCACCCATCGGGTCGGCGAGCTGGAGTCTTGGCCCGCATGCAGGTTTTGCCGCAGGGGCGCGACGGCCCGTTGCAACTGGGCAGCGGCCACCGGCAAAAGGTACTGACGGAACCAGTCCTGCTGAGTGCGTTGCAGATGGTGCACCCGTCCGGCCACCCTGGGATCTTCCACAGAGGGAAAAGGCAAGGTGACGATGGCCAGCAGCTCCGGGCAGGGCAGGCTGGCCTTGTGGTGCAGCCAGTGGAGCCAGTCGCAGACCAAGATCCCTCTTTCTCCCGGAGATAGGCTGTTCACCCGCACCCGCGAGCCGAATTCGGCGGCCAAAGCCGCACCCACCTGTGCCTGCAGGGGCCGATCCGATACCAACACCGCCACAAAGCCTTGCGTCTGAGGGATCAGCTTTTTCAGCTCTTGCAGCAGGTGATCTCGAAATAGAGGGTTGTTGGGCAAAGGCAGGCGCGGCAAGTAGAGGCAAAGCTCCGCCTCGCCGGAACGTGACCAACTTTCGCCTGAGGCAAATCGCAACGGCGTCAGATCCGGCAAGCCCAACCGTTGCCGATAGGTTGCTGCCTGACGATCCAGATCCAGCGCTTCCCCAATAATGACCACCGGCTGTGTGGCCCAAATGGGTGCCAGCCGATCGTGCAGAGCTGTCGGGCTGTGGTGAAGGGTGAGGCGACCGGTTTCTCGGTCGGTTTCCGCCCACCAGATCCAACTGGAAACAGGATCCCTGAGCCGCCGGCGGATCTGATCCCAAGGATCCGGCAACCAGCCGGGGTAGCCCACCAGCAAAGACAGCGCAGCATCCAGGTGAACCTGTTCATCCGCATGCAGCAGGCAGCGGCAAAGCGGTCGCCGCAAAAGCCGCAGAGCCAAATTGACCTGCGCCTGAGAAAGCTGCTCAGCTTCGGCGGGGAAGATCTGCCGGAGCTGCTGCCAGTGGCTGGCTTCCAGGGTCACCGTCAGCGCTTGGTAGGCCCAATCTTCCAAGTCTTCGGCTCCATCGAGGATCAGAGGGATCCCCGTTGGCACTTCCGAGGTATCTTTTCTCAGGCGAGCCTGCAGCCAATCCAGGGGATCCACCAACAGCAGCCCCCGAAAATCGGGCTCCGGCCAGCGGTCTTTTTGCAGGACGGGCTTGTGCAACTGCAGGGTCTGTTGTAGCCAGGGGATCTCTTCCCCCAAGATTTGCGCCTGCACGGGCGCCGGAGCGCAGAGCAACGTGGCATCCGGCCACATCAGAGCCGGCAGCAGATAACTGAGGCGGTGCTGGCCCCCAGCAGGCACCTGAATCAAGGTGCTGCGACCCAACCGCAGCCCCCGCGCCACCATGCGGGCCATCGTCAACTGATGGGGCCACACAGCTTCGGGAGACTGCCGCAAAAGCTGCCGCAACTGTTGGTGAACCTCAACTTCGATCACAATCAGTACACCGGGGGTCTGCCACAGACGATAGGGTGAACTAGCCTATTCTAGGGTAGGAAAGAAAGCCAAATCCTATCTTTGGGGTGAGCGATGTCTGTCACACGGACGGGATCCCTGCTGTTGGATCGCTCTGACTGGGGCCGCCTGCGCCTGCAAGGATCCCCGGGCTTGGATTATTTGCACAGCCAGAGCACGCAAGATCTGAAAGCCCTTAAGCCCGGCCAAGGGGCGGATACGGTTTTCGTGACCTCCACCGCCGGCATTCTGGATTTGGCAACGGTGTACGTGGAAGAAGCAGACTGCTGGATCTGGACTTCACCCCAGCGGCGCAGCCTGCTGATGCAGAATTTGGGGCGTCTGTTGCCCTTTGTGCGGGGGGCAAAGTTGGAAGATGAGACCGACCAGACCTTTGGCTTTGGGTTAATCGGCCCGCAGAGCCAGGCCCTCTTGGAGCAGGTGGTGGGCCCAGAAGGGATCCCAACCAGACCTTATGAGCACCGCCGCGTGGAGATCCAAGGGATCCCTGTCCATCTGGCTTGTGGCACGGGCCTTGCCCAGCCGGGATTTACCCTCTGGGGGGCTAGCGAACACAAAGCTGCCCTTGCCGAGCGCCTGCTCCAAGCCGGAGCGGAGCTGGCCCCACCTGAACTTTGGGAAGTCCTGCGCCTGGAGGCCGGTCGCCCCGCCGCCGACCGAGAACTCACCCCCGACTACAACCCCTTGGAAGCTGGTCTGTGGCACGCCATTTCCCTCTCCAAAGGGTGCTACATCGGCCAGGAAGTCTTGGCCAAGCAAGTGACCTACAAACGCATCCGCCAAACTCTGTGGGGGATCCGCGTCCAAGGAGAAGTCCTGCCCGGCACAGCGATTTTGCGGCAGGGGGAAAAGATTGGGCTGCTGACCAGTGCCGGCCCCGCTGCAGCGGGATCCCTGGGATTGGGATATGTGCGCACCAAGTTCGAGCCTGCCGAAGGCTTGCCAGTGGAAGTAGGCCCTGTGCCAGGGATCCTCACCCGCCTGCCCTTTCTGAGCTTTCCGCCTGTTGTTTAACCTTCGAGGAGTTCAGCGGGGAGCTCCAAGTCCCGCGCTCTGCCCAAACAGTGAACGTCGAGATACCTGGACTCTGGCATTCCCCCTGGCACGCTAGGCCAACAAAGGGGTTGAGCCAGACTACATAGTCATTCAAATAGCAATGAAACCTTTCTCTACGTCGTTACTGCCGCGCAACGCTGTCGCGAACGCGCAGCTCCCCTCTCCCTCTGGGAGAGAGGCTGGGGGTGAGGGTGTCCCTCTGGGAGAGGGGCTAGGGGTGAGGGGCCGTTGGTTTACCAACTGCGGGGCTACCCAAAGCCCGCACTCATGCTGACGCCTAGAGTGCGGGTAGTTTACTTGCTTCCCCTGCTCGCCAACCCGGCGGGCGGCGGCTCGAATGGTGGGATTGGGCGGGTTGGGAAGTGCCCCGGGACAGCTAAGGGAAACTCCATCGTTGGCAATGGCCGGAAAAGCCCAACAGGGATGTGGGAAAGCCGGCGCCGTACCGCTTGCAGTCGGTGACGGGAGAATGTCACGATTGTTTTTAGGATCGTTCGGGTTGACGCGGGGCAGCAAGTGAGCTGGACATGGCTATAAAAGAAGAGGTTTTTTTTGAGGGTGGCCCTCACAGTGGCGATTTGGTGTTGAACTCCTTCATCGGGGCCACGCTGGTCGGCCTGCCTTTGTTTGTGGGAGCACTGGTGCGCAAGCTCTGGGTACACTACCGGATTACCAGTCGCCGCATCACGGTGATCGGCGGCTGGGGCGGCAAGGAGCGCTCTGACGTGATCTACAGCGAGATCGCCAAGGTGGTCATCGTGCCACGGGGCTTGGGCGTCTGGGGAGATATGGTGCTCACCCTCAAGGATGGCAGCCGCTTGGAGATGCGGGCCCTGCCTCGCTTCCGCGAAATTTACAACTATATCAACGAGCGGATCGACGAAAAAGCCAAGCAGGTGAGCGGCCCGATTGGCCAAAAACGCCGTCTTGTCAAGTCCTGACCGTGCCTATCCCTTCCCGTGGCCGTCGTCCCCACTCTCCCAAGCCGGGATCCTGCCTGGCCTGAGCGCCTGGCGCTGGTGCACGAGTACCTGATCTGGCCAGGAGGATCGGAAAAGGTTTTGCAGGAGCTGCTGACCTTTGCTCCGCAGGCACCTCTGTACGTCAGCCTTTTTTCGGCTCACACTTTGCCGCCGACTTGGCAGAAGCTGTCGATTCACACTTCTTTTCTGCAGGGCTGGGCCAGGTGGCTGGGGGTGCTGCGCCGCAACTACCATGGTCGCCTCAAGTATCTGCTGCCCTGGATGCCCTTGGCCTACGAGAGCTTCGATTTCTCCGCCTATGACTGTGTGATCTCCAGCAGCCATGCCTTTGCCAAAGGGATCCTGACAGGGGCCTCAACGCTGCACCTGAGCTACATCCACAGCCCCACCCGCTATCTCTGGGAAAACCGGGAACTCTACCTGGAACGGGCGGGGATGCGGGCCCTACGTCCTACTTATGCGATCAGCCAATGGCTTTTGCACCGCTTGCGCCAGTGGGATTTTGTGGCGGCCCAACGGCCAGATCTGTTGATCGCCAACTCGCAGCACATCCGCCGCCGCATCGCCAAGCTCTACCGCCGCGAGGCGGTCGTTATCTATCCGCCGGTGCCGCTGCAGGGGTTCGAGCCGGTGGCGGATCCCAGAGCCGACTACGACCTGGTGGCGGGGCGGTTGGTGCCCTACAAACGGGTGGATCTGGCCATTGCGGCCTGTGAACGGCTGGGCCGCCGCCTGCTGATCGTGGGGGAAGGGCCGGAGCTGCCGCGACTTCAGCAACTGGCAGGGCCACGAGTCGAGTTTTTACCCCACCAGCCCCAAGACCGTCTGCAGGAGCTGCTGGCCCACTGCCGGGTGCTGCTGTTCCCGTGGGAGGAAGATTTTGGCCTGGTGCCGGTGGAGGCACAAGCCTGTGGCCGCCCCGTGGTCGCTCTCGACCGAGGCGGCACCCGCGAGACCGTCGTCCACGGCCAAACTGGGATCCTCGTTCCCGAGGCTAGCGTGGAAGCGTTGGTGGAAGGGCTGCGCCAGGCAGATCGTCGGGAATGGGATCCGCAACAGATTCGCGCCCACGCCCTGCAATTTGCCCCGCAGCGATTCCATGCCCAACTGGGATCCCTGCTGCGCTGGGCCTGGCCCCGTTTTCAGGCGGGAGAGCCGCTGCATCCCCGAGAATGGAGCGCTTAGTAGAGCCGCCGCTGCACAAAAGCCGGCAACTCGATGCGGCTGCGACTACCCCCTTCTCCCCCGGCCCGTGCAGAGGCCAAGGCGGAGCGTCTTAGGAGCTTTTCCGCCCGATCCTGCCGTTCCTCGAGGGTCAGAGTCGGGATCCCGCCGGCGGGCGTTCTCCCAGTTGTGGGGCGGACGGTGGTTGGGGAGGGAGCAGGCTGCTCAGGCGCCCGTTCCTGGTCGGGCCAGCGGTGCGCAGCACCAACCGGACGGCCAGACCTGGCCTCGACAGCCGCAGGTTGAGAGGGAGCCGACTGCCGCAGGGCGGCCAGTTGCTCCTCCAGCTCCTGGTTACGCTGCAGCAATAGGGCCACCTCTTTTTCCTGAGTTTGCGCGTAGGCGTGGGCCTGCACACACTCGGTTTTCAAAGCCATCACCTGCTGCTGCAACTTCTCGATCTGTTTTTGGCTGACCAGATGGTGGGCCTCGGCCAGTTCCCGCCCTCGCCGGAGTTCCTCCAGGGTTTCTCGGGTGGGTCGCTGGTCCAGCTCTTGCATAAGCTGATCCCGCTCGGCCCGCAGGGCGTCGAGCTCACGGGTGAGAGCCCGCACCTGCTCTTCTAGGGTTAGGATCCGCTGGGCCTGCAGAGGCTCTACCTCGCCGCTGGGATCCACCGGGGCTGCTGCCGAGGGTGGCTCTTGGCGCAAGGCCTGGAGTTCTGCTTCCAGCCTGGCAATTTGCTGGGCCTGCTCCGCCTGCCGCTGCTGGCTCTGCTGTAACTCTTCCAGGAGAGTGGCCCGCTCCGCTTTGGCAAAAGAGGCTTGTTGGCGCAGGTGCTCCAGCTCCGCTTGCAGGCGCGCCCACTGCTCCGGGGTAGGGCGTTCCTCCAACTGGCAAATCTGCTGCCGGGCCGTGGCCAGCTCGGCCTCGAGGTGGGCTTTTTCGCCCTCCAGATGGGTTTGCAGACGTTGCCACTCCGCTTCGGCCTGGCGGTGGGCAGCTTCCAGCTCCGTCCGCAGGGTTTCCAATTCCTGGGCAGAAGGCCGACCGGCCAGCTCCTGGATTTGCGCCTGCAACTGCGCCTTTTCCTCTTCCAGCTCTTGTACACGGAGCTGCAATTGGGCTTGTAAAAGCTGCACCTGCGGCAACTTGACGGCGTATTCCGCCAATTGGCCGGCCTGCTGTTTCAGCTCCAGGAGCTCCTGCTGCAGTTGGTAAAAGCGGGCCGGATCGACGCGCCGCTGCAATTCTGTCTTGAGGGTTTCGATTTCCGTCTGGCTGGTTTGCAACTGCTGCTGCAGAATGTGGTAGTGCTCCAGCGTTGGACGGCGCTCCATTTCCCACAGGAGATTCTGCAGTTCTTCGATGTGCTGTTGCTGCAGTTGAAAAGCCTCTAGGGTAGGACGTTGTGCCAGCCGCTCTCGCTCTTCTTGACACGCCTGCAAAGCTTGATCCCGCTCTTGAATCTGGGCCTGCGCTTCCAGCAGTTGACGTTCCAAGCGATGGGTACACTCAATCTGCTGCAACGACAGCGCCTCCGATTCTGCCAGGGATCGCTCCAGGCTGCGCACCCGCGCCCGCAAAGCCTTTAGCTCCTCTTCCCCTTCCATGACCACTGCTCGACAGGTTATGGGCCTTACTGTAGCAGATGGCCTGGGCGAAAATCCAGCTTGGCACTATATGTGGCGTAAATTTTTAGCTTTTTCCAAAACTGACGCTAAGCCTGTTGCCGCCGCTTCTATACTGGGGAGATGAGTTTTCGGGCTGAACCTTGTGATGAAGCTGGGATCCAAACCTTGGCTACTGCTGCTGGGTTTGCTGGGGACAACCCTGGCTAGTTGCGGTGCCGACGCGATCACCGCCAACACTCCTCTGCCACCTCTAATTACCAGCAGCGACATTCCGTCTGTAGTCAGCCGGGGCGGTTTTTTGGAGCTGGGGGTTTCCGTGTCGGTGCCGGGTCGGATCCCGGCGGAGCTGGCGTTTCAGGTGTCCTGGTCGGGGATCGAGGTTCAGACGCTATCGGCAGCCCAAGTCAATTGTGTGTCTGGAGAGGTGTCCTGTACAACCCGCTTCCGCATTCGCCCCCCCCTGAGCTTGACGCCCGGCTCCTACCTGCTCAGTTTGCGGGTCTTCGACCGGTTGGGGCAAAGTGCTGTGGTGAGCGGGACGGTGCTGGTGAGGGATCCCTGACAGAGGCTGCCAGCGGCCGCCCCAAGTTTGCAGGGGATCTCTTCAGGGGGGGGGAAACGCTTTGTTGTGGACATCCTCGGCGAACGCTTCCACTGCTTCTTGGATCGCCTGCCTCAAGTTGGCATAAGCCTTGGCAAAAGGTGGGATCCGCTCGCTCAGCCCCAGCAGGTCGTGGGTGACCAGAATCTGGCCGTCGCAGGCTGGCCCGGCCCCAATACCCAGGGTCGGGATCCCCACCTGGGCCGAGATTTGGGCAGCCAATTCCGCCGGCATGTGTTCCAGAACCAGGGCAAAGGCTCCGGCTTGCTCCAGGCTGAGGGCTTCCTGCCGCAGGCGCTCGGCCTCTGGAGTGGTTTTGCCCTGCTGGCGATAGCCCCCCAGTTGATGTTTGGCCTGCGGGGTGAGGCCGATATGGCCCAAAACTGGGATCCCTCGCTGTACGAGAAAGGCCACCGTTTCCACCATGTCGGGGTAGCCCCCCTCCAGCTTGACCCCGTTTACCCCTGCCTCCTTCATCAGCCGCCCTGCCGAGAGGAGAGCTTGTTCTTTGTGGACTTGATAGGTCAAAAAGGGCAAGTCGGCCACCAAAAAGGCCCGTTCCACCCCGCGACGCACCGCCTGGGCGTGGTGGATCATCTGTTCCAGGGTCAGGGGCAGAGTGCTGGTATACCCCAAGTTGGTCATGGCCAGGCTGTCGCCCACCAAGATCAAGTCGATGCCGGCCTGATCCAAAATCCGCGCCGTGGCGTAGTCGGCAGCCGTAAGGGCCACCAAGGGTTGGCCCGCCTGTTTGGCCTGGCGAAAGTGGTGAATGGATAGAGCAACCATATCCTCATGATCTCATCTGGGCTCCGCCGGTGCGGAGCACTTTCCCATCAACTGCATCCTGCGGGGGATTTGAGCAGGATATCCGGTTTGCCGCTAAGATGGTAAAGCCCTATGCAGACTGGAAGGGTGACAGAGTGGTTGATTGTGACGCTCTCGAAAAGCGTTGTGACTGCAAGGTCACCGTGGGTTCGAATCCCACCCCTTCCGTCTTCGAGCAATCCAATGGCGCTCAACGCTGCCAACGCCTGGTAGGGTCAGCACCCGGCCCTCTCAACCTCCGCCAAAGCCCCCGGCAGCCCTGGACTGGCTGGGATCCCTTGCTTTGTTAAGTCCCACCTCAGCTTACTGAAACCTGGGTTTCAGGAAGGCACCTTTGGGGATTGGCCCGGCGGGGCTTCCGAGGACTTGTCGCTTAACCGGTCTTCTTGGCTCCCATGTTCACCGCCCCTGCTCTGCAAACCCAACTGCACCCCCTTATCCGGCGTCTCTGCGAGGCGATCCTAGAGATCTGGGGATCCCACCTCACCTTGGCTCCCTATGCCCTGCCGGAGGATCTGGGCTATGTGGAGGGCCGCCTAGAGGGGGAGAAATTGCAGATCGAAAACCGCTGCTACCAAGGGGATCCCTTTCGCAAGCTGCACCTGGAGCTGGCCCAGGCCGGGCAAAGCCTGGATATTCTCCACTGCGTCATGTTTCCGCAGCCGCAGTACCCGCTGCCGCTGTTTGGCTGTGATATTGTGGCCGGCCGCGGCCAGGTGAGCGCCGCCATCGTCGATCTCTCGCCGGTCACCCCCACTTTGCCGGATCCCTATGTCCAAGAGCTGGAAGCTTTGGGAGCTCATCTCGCCCCTTTCCAAAACCGGCGCCAGTTGCCGCCGTGGGGGACGATTTTTTCCCCTTACTGTCTGTTTATCCGGCCCGGCGATGAGGCGGAAGCCGACCGCTTTTTGGATTTCGCCTGCCGTTATCTGGAAATCCACTGCCGGCTGGCGCAACAGCTCCCCCCGCAGACGGATCCCGCACAGATCCTGGCCCACTACCAAGGGCAGCAGCGCTACTGCAGCCAGCAACAGCAAAACGACCGCACCCGCCGCGTTCTAGAAAAAGCTTTTGGCCCCGCCTGGGCCGAGCGCTACATGAGCACCGTCCTTTTTGACTTGCCCCCCAGTCCTATGCCCATCTAGTGCCGTTCGCGCTACTCGAACGGAGTCCTTTCTAGACGGGATCCCCTTGCAGCCGCTGCCGGATGCTCAACGCCAATTTTTGCCCTAGGAACTCTGGCATGGTTGGAGTTGCATCCGGCCCCAGCAAGTAGAAAATGAAGCGCGCCCGTTTGCGGCGGAGCATCAGATTGAGGTTAACCACAGTCAAGTCCTCCTGCGCTAGAGCGGTCATCACCCGGTAAAACACGCCCGGCTGGTTGTCCACATCCACCAACAGCGTGGGCAGATGAAACACCGGGTCAAAATAAAAAGAAACCTGGGTGTCTTTCAAGCTGGCCTTGAGATCAAACTCCAGCGCCAAGGTTTCATGAACGGGAAACACCCCTGCCAAGCACTCGTGAATAGCCCGTTCTAGGTTGAGCTTGGTTTGGGCAGAAAGGCTGTGGCCATCGCGGGAGACGGTGACGCGGATAAACACCAAGTGCGGTGCGTAGATCTGCCCGTAAAGGTGAATGCCATGCACCGCAAGATTGAAAGCGGTGAGCACCCCAAACAGGTCGCTGAGCAGAGAAGGTCGGTTGCGATAGGCCAGACAAACCACCGTCTTGCCGCGCTCGTCCTGCATCTGTACCACGGCCTTGCGGGTTTGGTAGAGGGCATAGGCCAAGCGCAGATTTTGGGCCTGCACCTCGCTGCTGACAAACTGGCTATAAAAAGGCGGAAAGCTCTGGTTGAAGCGCTGCATGAGAGCCGTTCGCGTCAGCGGGACGGAGTCCTTGTGAGTGCTGACTTTGAGCGGCTGGGGATCCTCATGGGCAGCCCTTTCCCCTCTGGCAAGAGGAGCCACCTTCGGCTGCTGCGCTGACTGCTCGGTTGACATCGGCCTTGCCACCTGCATTGCTCCTTCTCCATCGTTCCTCAACACGCCCTAACCCAACCCCATCTATCCGTAAAATCACTGGGGCTCGAAGTGAACGTCAACGCTGTACCCAATTCTTGTTCAATACTTTTGGATTTAATCTATCTCATAAGGCTGAGCTGGACATCCAAGGAACCGCTGAGGGCCATCCCCCAATTGGGGGGAGTTGATCCCTGCGTCGCTGCTGAGCCAACAGCGTGCGCCTTCAAATCCCAGATTAACCAGGAACAATGGGGCAGGCTCTTAAAGCCTAAACGATGAATTGAGGGGAGGGCTCCAATTTCTGATGTAGAGTGCTGTATTAAGTGCTAGCCTGCTGGCGACTTGGATCACTATTCTGTTAGCCAACATTTCGGTTTTCCTTAGGTTTGTTGAAGGGATCCCTAGTGAGCACGACCGTTGCCAACCTCAGCCCGCTCTCGCCTGCCCAAGGGCCGGATCCGGCTGGGGCCTGGTGGGATCTCAACATCATTGCTGCCCCTGCCCAGGAGGATCAGATCTTTTGGCGGCTGGAGAGCTTTGGCTGTCAGGGCATGGCCAGCCAGGCCTACGGCGAAGATCGAATCAGCATTCACGCCTATTTGCCCTGGTTCCGCGCCACGCTTCTGGATTTGGCGGCTCTGGCGCTGCGCCTGCGGCAAGACGCCCTTGTTGCCGGCCAGCCCCTTCCCAAACTGCGCTGGGAACGCATAGAGGCAGAGGATTGGAGCAACAGTTGGAAGCAGCACTGGCAGCCCGAACCGGTCGGGGACAAGCTGCTCATCTGTCCGGCCTGGCTGGATCCACCCCCCCACCCCGGTCGTCTCTTGCTGCGGCTGGATCCGGGCATGGCCTTTGGCACGGGCACGCACCCCACCACCCAGCTCTGTCTGGAGTCTTTGGAGATGCGCCTGGAGAGCGGGGATCCCCTGGCGGTGACGGTGGCCGATGTAGGCTGTGGCTCGGGCATTTTGTCGGTGGCGGCGGCTCTTTTGGGGGCAAAGCGGGTGTTTGCGGTGGACATCGACCCGCTGGCGGTGCAGGCCACGCTCCAGAACCGGGATCTCAACGGCCTGACGGATCGCATTGTGGTGGCTCAAGGCAGCCTGGAGCATATTCCCGAGGTGGTGGACGGGCTGGTGTGCAACATCTTGACGGACGTGATCTTGGATATGATCCCGGAGTTTGGCCTGGTGGTGAAAAAGGGGGGATGGCTGATCCTCAGCGGTATCCTCATCGAGCAGGCCAAGTTGGTGGCGGAGATGTTGGAGGCCAATGAATGGGTGGTGGCAGCCCTCTGGCGACGGGGGGAGTGGTGCTGTCTGAACGCACGCACGACCTGAGTTCCCTGCCCCGCCTGGCCATCGACCCGGCGCAGCGGGATCCCGCTGGTGGGCTGCATTTGACCGGCCCGCAGCGGCACTACCTACAGCGGGTGCGCCGCCTCAAGCCGGGGGATCCGTTCTTGGTGTTGGATGGCTCCGGCAAGCTGTGGCTGGCCCATTGGCAGCCGCAGGGATCCCAAATTGCGGGCGAGGTGGAGACGCTGCCGCGGGAGTTGCCCGTTTACCTGCATCTGGGCTTGGCGGTGGTCAAGGGGCCGGGGTTTGATGAGGTGTTTCGCCAGGTCACCGAGCTGGGGGCAGCACGCATTACTCCTCTGCTGACGGAGCGCACCGTGGTGGAGCCGGGATCTGGCCGGCGGGAACGCTGGCAGAAAATTGTGCAGGAGGCCGCCGAACAATGTGAGCGGCTGCGCTGGCCCCAGGTTGATCCCCCGACCCCTTGGACAAGTTGGCTGGCCGAGCTCAGGGCCGACTGGTGGGGTATAGCCGTCGCTCGAGAGAACGTCCCCCTGCTGGTGCAAGCCCTGCCGAAGCTGGGGATGCCGCAGAAGGAGCTCGTCCTGGCTATGGCCATCGGCCCAGAGGGGGGCTGGACAGTTGCCGAACGTCGGCAGGCCGAGGAACATGGGGGAGTACCGGTCTCTCTCGGCCCCACCATTTTGCGGGCCACCACCGCCGCTGTTGTTGCCGCCAGCCAAATTGCTACCCCCTACCTGGGCTGGGATCTGCTTCCGCTCCTCGAACGGCATCCTCGCTCTGGGCGAGCTTAGCCTGTCTTGTTAGCAGTGCGGAGCGCTGTCGTCGATAATTGATGGATGGATAACAACAATCGCCATTGGCGCGGCTCCAAAAAGGGAGAGCAGGCATGGAGATGATCCAGGCGGTGCGGGGCACCCGCGATATCCTGCCGCCGGAGGTGAGGCTGTGGCAGCGCGTGGAGGCCAGCGCCCGCGAGATCTTGGGGCGGGCCAACTACCAGGAGATCCGCACCCCGATTCTGGAGCTGACGGAACTCTTTGCCCGTAGCATTGGCAGCGCCACCGACGTGGTGGGCAAGGAGATGTTTTCCTTTAGCACCCGCGGCGAGCAGGAGGTGAGCCTGCGCCCCGAAAACACCGCCGGCGTGGTGCGGGCCTACATCCAACACGGGTTGCAGGTGGCGGGCGATGTGCAGCGCCTCTGGTACTGTGGGCCCATGTTTCGCTACGAGCGTCCCCAGGCAGGGCGGCAGCGTCAGTTCCACCAGTTGGGGGTGGAGCTGCTGGGCAGCCGCGATCCCCGCGCCGATGCTGAGGTCATCGCCTTGGCCTGGGATCTGCTGCGGGCGGTGGGGGCGGAGAACCTCACCTTGCAGCTCAACTCCCTTGGGGATCTGCAGGATCGGCGGGCCTACCGCCAAGCCTTGGTGGACTACCTCACCCCCCTGAAGGAGGAGCTGGATCCCGACTCGCAGGAGCGCCTTGGCCGCAACCCGCTGCGCATCCTGGATAGCAAGGATCCCCGCACCCGTGCCATTGCCGAGAGGGCCCCCAAGCTGCCGGATTACCTCAGCGCCGACTCGCGGGCCTTCTTTGAGCAAGTGCAGGCCCATCTCCAAGCCCTAGACATCCCCTTTGAGCTGGATCCCTACCTGGTGCGCGGCTTGGACTACTACACCCACACCGCCTTTGAGATCATCTCGCCGGAGCTGGGATCCCAGAGCACCGTCTGCGGGGGCGGTCGCTACGACGGCCTGGTGGAAGAGCTGGGCGGCCCTCCCACCCCGGCAGTGGGCTGGGCCATTGGCCTGGAGCGGCTGGTGTTGCTGTTGCAAAAGAAGCAGCCAGAGGGGGTGGTAAGGCCGCTGGACATCTACGTGATCTCCCGCGGAGCCAAAGCCGAGGCTCAATCCCTTCAAATTGCCCAAGCCCTGCGCCAGGCCGGTTTTTGCACCGAGCTGGATCTCAGCGGCAGCGCCTTCAGCAAGCAGTTCAAACGGGCCAGCCGCGGCGGCGCCACTTGGGCTGTTGTGCTGGGAGATGCAGAAGCTGGGGCCGGAGAAGTGCAGCTCAAGCACTTGCCCACGGGGCAGCAGCAAACCCTCTTGCAAGCTGACCTGGTGAAGTATTTGGCGTCCCAGAGGTGATGAGCGATGTTGAGTTTTTGGGTGCGGCGCAACGGCCAAGAAGAGTGGCAGCCGGTACCAGCCGAGGGGGCCGTTCTAGAAGAGGACACCTACACCATCGTTGCCCGTTCCCCCCAGCCCCACTTCACCATTACGGTGGAAGTCCGACAGAATCCAGGATCCACTGCTGCCACTCCTGCGCAAATCCAAACCCGTTCAGTGCGCACCAACGAGGAAGGGATCGGCATCATTTTGCCGGCCACCCACCTCACCCCTGGCTTTTGGGAATTGCACTGTCGCGATGCCGATTTGATCGCCGAGCTGTTCGGTGAGACAGAGCTGAACAACTGCCTGCGTTTCCAGGTTGTGCCCGTCTCGGCTCAGCCGGAACCCGCAGCACCTTTGGCGGCCCAGCCAACGGGGCCCGAACCCTCTGCCCAGACCAAAGCGGCTGCCGTCCCACCAGAGCTGTTTTCCCTGATGCACAGCGAATTGGAGGGATCCCCCGATGAGGTGCTGGTGTTGACGGGGCGGATCGGCTGCAGCGGCGAGCTACGGGTACGGGTTTGGCAAGAAGGGGGAGAGAACCCAATTTTCCAAGGGCAACGGCTGATCCAATTTCCGGCAGAAGCTCGGACGGCGGTGTTCAGCATCCCCATCACTCTGCCGAGCCACGCTTGGCTCCAGCCTTTGCAGGGAGAACTGCGCCTCACCCCTTCCTCGTGGGGGGATCCCAACCGGCAACCCTTGACCATTCCTTTTTCCATCCGCTGCCGAAGCCAAGGTGGAGAGCTGCCTGCCTCCTCTTCGGGGATCCCACAGTTGCGGGAAGCCTCCCCCCAAGCTGCAAGCAGCAGTCCCGCCCCGACGCCAACCTTGCTGTCTCCGGAACGCACCCTGCAAAAGTTGTTGCGCATCTGGCAGCACAGCGCCCCAGAAGAAGACTCCACCCTGCGACGGGAGCGCGAGACCCCCTCTCCCGAGGACGATCCCCTGCAATCTGCTCAACCTCTGTCTGTTCGCGACCCTTGGACGGAGTCCCCAGCGGAGACGGCAGAGTTGCCTCCCTCACCTGCCCAAGCTGAGCCACCCTGCCTAGAGTCCGTCCTGCCAACGCAGGCACGGGCTGGGATCCCGGAGGGCTCTGGTCGCGTAAGCGGAACGGAGTCCTCAAACTCGCTTTGTCCCACTCCTCAACTGGTGGTGCCGGAGCAACTCCGAGCCGGAGACAACTTCGATGTGGTGTTGCGCTTGCCCCCCATGGCCGACCCTGCCGGATCGCCCCATCAAGCTCCTTTTTGGATCAAGTTTTGGGTGAAGCATGGCCGCACCCGCTCTTTGGTGGATGGGCCCCGTTGGTTGCTGGACTTCTCCCGCGACGACCAAGGGCAGTGGCAAGCCCTCACCCGCCTGACGATCCCTCCTGGCGTCCCCGAGCTGATCTTCGAGGCTTGGGCCGTCAGCCCGGATCGCCAGCAGCAGAGCGACCGCGTGACGGAGCGCCGCTCCATCTTGCCCTAGGTCGGGGTGATCTTGTGGCTTAACTATCACGAAGTTCTTTCCTTCTCGTGCTCAAGTCGGGGCTGACAAGAGTAGTTACGATGTTCTCATCCAGGGGAGCCGCGGAGTTGTCTCGATGGGCCAGGAGATTGCCTCCTTCAGCTTTGGCGCAGAGGACTTTGCCGAGTTCAAAGCTCGGCTGCAGCAGGAGACAGATCTGCTGGACCGCTGGCTGGCCGCCGCGCCGGGGCTGGATCCCGCCTGTCAGCCTTTTGCCCAGGGATCCCCGGTGGGAGGGTTCGAGCTGGAGGCTTGGCTGGTGACTCCTCAGGGGGATCCGGCCCCGATCAACTCAGCCTACCTGGAGGCTGTCAACGACCCGCTGGTGGTGCCGGAACTGGCCCGCTTCAACATCGAGCTCAACAGCCGGCCCCAGGTTTTGGCTGCATCCGCTCTGCAGCAGCTCCGCCAAGAGCTGGAACAGACCTGGGATCGCTGCTGCCGAGTGGCCGAGCAACTGCAGGCGGGGCTGATGATGATCGGCATTTTGCCCACGCTGCAGCAGCAGCAGCTCACTTTGGAGATGATCTCCCCCCGCAAGCGCTACCTGGCCCTCAACGAGCAGATCCTAAACCTGCACCGGCGCGAGCAACCCTCGGGGATCCCGCCCCTGGGGCTGGCGATCGCAGGGCCTGCCGCCCGGCTACGCGTCACCCACCCAAACGTCATGCTGGAGGCAGCCACCACCTCTTTTCAAATCCATCTGCAGGTGTCGCCCCACCAGGCAGCCCGCTACTTCAACGCTTCCCTGCTCGTATCGGCCCCCTTGGTAGCCCTGGCAGCCAATTCTCCCTATCTGTTTGGGCACGACCTGTGGGCGGAAACCCGCATCCCGGTGTTTGAGCAAGCCTTGGATGGCCCACCCCCCCTCGCCCCCACCCACCAAGCTCGCGTTACCTTCGGGCAAGGCTATGTCCAGGGATCCCTAATGGAGCTGTTCTGGGAAAATCTGCACCGCTACCCGGTGGTGTTGCCGCAAAGGTTAGCCGCTGCCCCCTCGGAGCTGGCCCACCTGCGTCTGCACAACGGCACCATCTGGCGCTGGAACCGCCCCCTCATCGGCTTGGATCCCGTTCCCCACCTGCGCATCGAACAGCGGGTGGCTGCAGCAGGCCCCACCCTGCCGGACATGATCGCCAATGCGGCCTTTTACTTTGGCCTGGTGCAAGCTCTGGGATCCCGACCTCTTCCCCCGGAGCAGGAGCTGAGCTTTGCCCAGTGCCGCGCCAATTTTTATACGGCCGCCCGCTTCGGCCTCGAGGCCCCCATCACCTGGCTCAACGGTTGGCAGGGATCCCTGCGCCAATTGTTGCTGCAAGAGCTGCTCCCGCAAGCAGAGGCGGGCTTGGCGCAACTGGACTTGGCGCCCCAGGACATCCAGGAGTACCTGGGCATTCTCCGCGGCCGTGTCGAGTCGGGGCAGAATGGGGCCACCTGGCAGCGCCGCTACGTGGCTCGGCATGGTAAAGATATGCAACAATTGACCTGTGCCTACTGGGAACGGCAGCGGCAAGGTCAGCCGGTACACACCTGGGATCTCGGCTAGGGAAGCCGTCTCCCCATAGTTGCCGGCGGGGGGGATAGGTCACCGCTTGGGCATGCCTGCATCGGAAGGGATGCCTTCTCAAAGGTCAGGGCGGCGACCTAAGCCACAAGCACGACAGCCAGTTGTTTACCTCCAGCTAAGGATGAGACAGTTCGCTACCCCAATCTCCATCTCCCCTCTCCCATTGGGAGAGGGGCTGGGGGTGAGGGCCTATTTCCCGGATCCCCTTTGTCCTTAAGCAGCCAAAAGGTTTGCGTTGAGGTGCTTGCCCAAAAAACCGTATGCTCACTGTTCTCGATCACCTGCCGGAGCAACTCCTAGATTTAGAAGCCCATCAACTCTACGACCGATTGGGCGGGCCAACCCTCATCCATCTGGCGGGACGACGGGATCCCCCCTTGTTTGTGTCCGTCCTGCTGCACGGCAACGAGGTCACCGGCTGGCAGGCGGTGCGACAGCTTCTGCGCCGCTACGTCCAGCGGGAACTGCCCCGTTCCCTGTCCCTTTTCATCGGCAATGTGTGGGCTGCTCGCCAAGGACAACGGCGGCTAGACGGCCAACCGGACTACAACCGCATCTGGGGCCCCGGCTCCACCCCCGAACACGCCATGGCCCAGGCCGTCCTGCAGCAGATGCAGCAGCGGGGCGTGTTTGCCAGCGTCGATATTCACAACAACACCGGCACCAACCCCCACTACGCCTGTGTCAACTACTTAGATGCTTCTACCCTGCACCTGGCCACCCTGTTTGGGCGCACCGTCCTCTACTTCACCAAACCGGAAGGGGTACAGAGCATGGCCTTTGGTCGCTTCTGGCCGGCGGTAACCCTGGAATGTGGCAAGCCGGATCAGCCCCACGGCACCCAACATGCCCGCGAATTTCTGGAAGCCTGCCTGCACCTGTCAGCAATCCCTCAGCGCCCCGTCCTTAGCCAGGATATCGACCTGTTCCACAGCGTTGCCATCGTCAAGATCCCAGACGAGGTGAGCTTCAGCTTTGGGGAAGAGGCGGACGACCCACACCTGCGCTTTCCCCCCGATTTGGATCTCTTCAATTTCCGGGAGCTCCCTCCCCACACCCGCATCGGCTGGACGAGCAACGGCTTTCACCTCGACGTGCAAGACGAGCAGGGCCAAAATGTGGCCGATCGCTTCTTCTACGCCCAAGATGGCGAAATTCGCACCCGCGTGCCCATTATGCCGAGCATGCTCACCCTCAACAGCCGCATCATCCGCCAAGACTGCCTCTGCTACTTGATGGAGCGCTACCCTCTGGCCGCTATCGCCCCCCCCTCAGACAAAAGACCCCGGCTGTTGTAGAAAATCCAGCTCTGCGGCTGTAGAGGGGCGACCGAGAACGGCATTGCGATGGGGGAAGTTGTTGATCAAACCCCTGGGCCACCCAAAGCCAAGGGATCCGTTGCAACGGCAGGGGGAGTGCCGCGAAACCCATTGCGGGGAAACCAGAGAACTCCGTCTCGCTGCGAGGGATGGCAGGTACGCTAACGTGAGACAGAATCCTCAAAACTGCCAACTGAGCACACGGGATCCCTATGTTGCGCCTGCTGCGGATCGAGAACTTTGCCCTGATCGAGCACTTGGAGATTCCCTTTCGGGCGGGGCTGAACGTGCTGACCGGAGAAACGGGCGCGGGCAAGTCCATCATTCTCGACGCCCTGGATGCCGCCCTAGGCGGGCCGGCGCGAGCCCTGCGCAGCGGCAGCGAGCGAGGTCTGGTGGAAGCGGTTTTCCATCTCAATCCCGAGCTGGCAGCCTGGCTAGAACAAGAACAAATCGACCCCCTAGAGGAGGGCTTGGTCTGTAGCCGCGAACTGCTGTTGCGCAACGGCAAACTCACCAGTCGTTCGCGGGTGAATGGGGTGCTGGTGAACAAAGCCCAGATGCTCAGCCTGCGCTCCCAATTGGTGGAGATCACCGCCCAGGGGCAAACGGTTCAAATCCAATCTCCGCAAACCCAGCGCCGTTGGCTGGACGATTTTGGCGGCGAAAAGCTGCTGCGAACACGCGCAGAAGTGGCCGCCCTCTACCAAACTTGGAACTATCTGAAAACAGAGACAGAATCCCGCCGGCAAAACCAGCAACTGCGCCTGCAACGGCTAGACCTGCTGCAGTTGCAAGCGCAAGAACTGCTCGCCCTGCGGCTGGAGGATCCCGACGAGCTGGCCAAACTGGAGCGGGAGCGGGATCGCCTGGCCCACCGGGTGGAGCTGCAGCAGCAAAGTTACGCAGCCCACCAACTGCTCTACCAAAATGACAGCGGCTCACCGGCCATCGCCGACCTGTTGGGCCAGGCCGAACGGTTACTGCAAGCTATGACCCAGCGGGATCCCGACCTGGCCCCTCTGGCCGAAATGCTCAGCAGCGCCCTCATTCAGGTAGAGGAGGTGGGGCGAGAGCTGCTGCGCTACGGCGAGACGCTGGAGGCGGATCCCGGTCGGTTGAATAAAATTGAACGGCGCCTTGCCCAACTCCGACAAGCCTGCCGCAAATACGGCCCCACCTTGGCCGAGGTGATGGCCCATGCGGAGCGGGTGCAGGCCGAGTTGGCCCAACTGCGAGGCGACAACACCGACCTGGAGGAATGGCAGGCACGGCTGGACAAAGCTGCCCAAGACTTGGAGTGCCATTGCCGAGTGCTCTCCCAACTGCGCCACCAGGCGGCCCGCCAACTGGAAGAGGCCCTTCTTGAGGAGCTCAAGCTGCTGGGGATGGGCGCAGTGCAATTCCAGGTGCGGATCCAACCCGGCCCCCCGACGGCAGAAGGGGTGGATCAGGTGAGCTTCTGGTTCAGCCCCAACCCGGGTGAGCCCCTACAGCCTCTGGCCAGCATCGCCTCCGGCGGCGAGATGAGCCGTTTTTTGCTGGCCCTGAAAGCCGTATTCAGCCGCATCGATCCGGTGACCACCATGGTTTTTGACGAGATCGATGCCGGTGTGTCCGGCAAAGTGGCCCAAGCCATCGCCACCCAGTTGCACAGCATCGCCCAAGATCACCAGATCCTCTGCGTCACCCACCAGCCCCTGATCGCTGCCTTGGCAGATCACCACCTGCGGGTTTACAAGGTGGTGCAGCAAAAACGAACTTCTGTGCGGGTGGAACTGCTAGGAGAACGGGAACGCCGCGAAGAATTGGCCCAACTGGCCGCCGGCCACTCCGCCCAAGAAGCGATGACCTTTGTAGAGGCTCTCCTCAAGCAAGCGGCTCAACTGCGCCAGCCCCGCCTAGCTCCCCTCTCCCTCGGGGAGAGGGGCTGGGGGTGAGGGCCTCAACCGCCCAAAAACAGCTCCAGCACCTCGGGATTGTTCAACAGGTTGGGGCCGGTGTCCTCGAAGCGGTTTTCTCCCATAGATAAGACGTAGCCCCAGTCCGCCATCTGCAGGGCCTGCTTAGCATTCTGCTCCACCATGAGGATGCTGACGCCAAGGCGGTTGATCTGCCGCAGGAGGGCAAAGGTCTGCTCGATGTACAGGGGCGACAGGCCGGCTGTCGGCTCATCCAGCAACAACAACTGTGGCTCTGCCATCAACGCTCGTCCCATAGCCAGCATCTGCCGCTGTCCGCCCGACAGGGATCCCGCCACCTGGCGCCGCTTCTCTTGCAGGGGCGGAAACAGCTCATAAACCCGCTCCAGTTGGGCGGCATAGCCATCGCGTCGGATGAAGGCCCCCATCTCCAAGTTTTCCTGCACGGTGAGGGAAGGAAAGACGTTGTTGGTTTGGGGCACAAAGCCGATCCCCCGTCGCACCAGTTGCTCGGCAGGGAGATGCGTGATGTCGGATCCCTGAAACAGCACCCGGCCTGTGCGGATGGTGGCTAGGCCAAACAAAGATTTCAGTACCGTCGATTTGCCCGCTCCGTTGGGGCCGATGATCACCACGATTTGGCCAGGGTTCACCTTCAAGTGGATCCCTTTGAGGATGTCCACCCCCCGGTAGCCACTGTAGAGATCTTGGATGTCCAGCAAAGGGGTCATGAGAGGGATCCCTCCGAAGGCAGAGAAGAGGGTTTGGATGGACTCAGGGAGTCGGCCAGCGCCACCGATCCCAGATAGGCCTCCCGCACGGCTGGGTTTTGTTTAATCTCCTCCATGGATCCCTGGGTCAACACCCTGCCGGCGGCCATAACTACCACGTGGTCGCAGAGACGGGTTACCAGATCCAAGTCGTGCTCGATGATGCAGAAGGTACAGCCGCGCTCGCGGTTGAGATACTCGATAAAGCGCATCAGATCCGCCAGCAACGTGCGGTTGACGCCGGCCCCCGGTTCGTCCAGTAGGATCACCCGCGCATCGGCCATGAGGGTGCGCCCCAGTTCCAGCAGCTTCTTCTGCCCACCGGAAAGGGTGACGGCCAGTTGATCCCGCAGATGGATGAGGTTGAGCCGTTGCAAAACCTCTTCGGCCCGAGCTTGCAGGTTGCGTTCTTGTCGTTGCACCTGCCGCCAGCGGAACCAGGCATTGAACAGGTTCTCCCCCACCTGTTGGGGCGGGACGACCATCAAGTTCTCCAGGACGGTCATGCGGCCAAACTCGCGCGGGATCTGAAAGGTGCGCACCAGGCCGCGCCGGAACAGATGGTGGGGGGGCAGGCCGGTGATGTCTTCCCCATCCAGCCAGATGCGTCCGCTACTGGGCCGAACGAACCCGGCGATGATGTTGAAAAGCGTGGTTTTCCCGGCCCCATTGGGGCCGATCAAGCCCGTGATCCGACCGGTTTCAATGCGGAAGGAACAGTGATCTACCGCGCTGATGCCGCCAAACCGTTTGGAGATGTCGTCGATAACAATCACGCTGCCCGATGAGTTCAGTATTTCAATATAATGAGCCCAATTGCCGAGTTTGCTTATTATCCTTCCCGGATCCCTCTGGGAGCAACTGCCCTTGGAGGTGGCAGCCAACCCTGCGGCAGCTAGGGAACGGGCGAGATACTGAGTCTGGCCCGCTTGTTTTCTGGAGCCATCTTTTTTGAGGGAGTGGGGAACGCTTTGAGGCGAGCCAACGTCTAACTGCTACAATTCAACACTTGGCTTTTGGGATCTGAGTTCTACTTTCTCTTGCCTCACAGGAGGTTGTTGGTTATGTCTCGCATGCACAAACTCACCCGACGCGCCTTTGCGGCGGCGGCTGCCCTGACGGCGGCTGCTCTGGCCACCACTTTGCTGCCCGGCACGGCCCAGCAGGCTGCTCAAACGCCGGTCAAGATTGGGGCTCTGCTGTCTTTGACAGGAGATCTGCAGGCCTATGGAGAAAATTGCCTCAAGGGCATCAAGCTGGCCCTCGACCAGATCAACGCTGCCGGTGGCATTTTGGGATCCCCTGCTCAGGTAGTGGAGGCCGATGACCAGACCTCGGCCCAGCCGGCTATCGACGCCGCTCAGCGGCTGGTGAATGTGGAGAAGGTAGCCGGTATTATCGGTGCCCTGGGCAGCGGCATCACCATCCCGGTGGCCACCACGGTGACAGCTCCCAACAAGATCCCGCAAATTTCCCCGGCTTCCACCGCTCCCACCATCACCACCCTAGAGGACAGCGATTTTCTGTTTCGCACCGTTCCTTCTGATGCTTTCCAAGGGGTAGCCCTAGCCCAGGTTACCCGCGAAGAGAATCTAGAGCGGCTGGCGGTCATCTACATCAACAACGACTACGGTAAGGGGCTGGCCGACAGCTTTAAGGCGGCCTTTGAAAAGCAGGGCGGCAAGATCACCAAAGCTGTTCCCTACGATCCCGGCAAGGCCTCCTACCGCAGCGAGCTGACCCAACTGAAGGAAGGGGATCCCCAGGCGTTGGTGCTGATCGGCTACCCCGAAAACGGCGTGGTCATCCTGCGGCAAGCTTTGGAAGAAGGGCTATTCGACCGCTTTGTCTTCACCGATGGCATGCGCTCTCCCGATCTGGCAGCCCAGGTGGGAGCCGATAAGCTAGAGGGATCCATCGGCACCTCGCCCCAGGCCCTCACCGACAGCAAAGCCTACCAGATCTTTGCCGACGCCTACAAAGCTGCCTACGGGGAGCTGCCTCCCACCCCCTACATCGACACCGCCTATGATGCCGCCTTCCTCTTAGCTTTGGCCATCCAAAAAGCCGGCAGCACCGATGGCACTGCCGTTCGCGATGCCTTGCGCCAAGTGGCCAATCCCCCCGGCACCGAGATCTTGCCCGGCGAGTGGGCCAAGGCGGTGGAGCTGCTGAAGCAAGGGGAGGATATCAACTACACCGGCGCTTCCGGCTCGCTGGACTTCGACGAGAAGGGGGATGTGGCTGGAACCTTTGCCCACTGGACTTTCCAAGGGGGGAAGGTAGTCGATCTGAAAGTGTTTGAGCCGGGGAGCTAATTTCCTTTGGGGGTTTTCTAACGGTTAAGTACAGTCAAATAAGCAACAGGGGCCTGCAAGGAGCACTCTTTGCAGGCTTTTTTGCGGCAAGTCAACAGAGCCTTCTGGACAAAACAGGCTAAAGTGTCGGCATCCTGGCGTCTTGTGGAGAATCCTCAATGTTGCCCACCCAACTTGTCGCTGCAATGGCAGCCCTGCTCAGCTTCGGGTTTGCTCCAGCCGCCCTAGCCCAGATCCCCCACCTTGAGCAGACGGCACTCCCAAACGACAGCGCCACCCTTTTGCAAAGCAATGTCCTACAAAACATCGTCTTCGTCGTGCCCAACGCCCCAACGCAGCACTACGCTGGCAGGTGGGGTTGGCGCAGCAGCCCCTCACCGCCCCCTGCCCCCATCACAATCCTGATCCTCAACTCCCAAGCCAACCTGTCCGCCGAGGCAGCCGAGCCGCAGACCTGTGGCCAGCGCTGCCAGGGATCCCTGCGCCTGCCGTAAAGAAGAGGCGGCTGCTTGCACTTCAGACTGCCCAAGCCCGCAATCCGGCTCGCGGCAATGCTCGGATCCGCAGGGATGGGGGTTGATATAATTCAGGGCAATTGTCCACCGCTGGGCGGCAGAGGGTTTTAGCGCAATCTTGGCCCAGCTTTCCAATCTTTGTGGTGTGCGAGGGATCCCTATGAATTGTTCCAGGCAACTCTGCCCTTGGCTAGCTTCAGCCCTGACCTGTGGGATGGTGCTACACACCGCTGCAGCTTGGGCACAGCCCCAACCCGGCACCCTGGATCTGCGCACCGGTGGCGATGCCCCCGCCCAACCCACCCCCACACCTACCCCCGCCGCCGGCGAGCCAGAAGTTGAAGTTTTGGTGGCAGAAGTGGTGGTCGAGGGTACCGACGACCCAGAGCTGATCGAGCAGGTTTACAAGGCTATTCGCACCCGCGCCGGCGAGGTCTCCACTCGTTCCCAACTGCGGGAAGACATCAACGCCGTGTTTGCCACCGGTTTTTTTGCCGATGTGCGGGCGGTGCCTTCCGATACGCCTCTGGGGGTGCGAGTTACCTTTGAAGTCAAGCCCAACCCCACCCTCAAAGCCGTGCGCACGGAAGGGGCAAAAGTTTTGGATCCGGAGGTGCTCCAAAAGGCCTTTGCCGACCAGGAAGGGCGGGTGCTCAACTTTGGCAAGTTGCAAGCGGCGGTGGCCGAGATTGAGCAGTGGTATGCCGACAAGGGCTACGTGCTGGCCAAAGTGACAGATGTGCGCTCCTCCGAAGATGGCACTCTCACCCTGGAAATTGCCGAAGGGGAGATCGAGGATATTCGCGTGCAGGGCAACACCAAAACCCGCGACTTCATCATCACCCGCGAGCTGAAGTCCAAGCCAGGGGATGTGTTCAACCGCAACCAAATCCAGGAAGACCTGCAGGCGGTTTTCAACCTCAACCTCTTTCAGGATGTAAATGTGGGGCTCAACCCCGGCCAGGATCCCGACAAGGTGGTGGTGGTGGTGAACGTGGAAGAGCGCCGCACCGGCACCTTGAGCGGCACCATCGGCGTCAGCTCGGCCACAGGGGTCTTTGCCGGCCTCAGCGTCTCGGAAGAAAACTTGGGCGGCAACAACCAGAGCGCCAGCTTCAATGTGCAGTTGGGCACCAACGAAACTCTGTTTGATTTGAACTTCACCGACCCGCGCATTGCCACGCTGGAGATCCCCACCTCCTACAACGTCAACATCTCCAACCAGCAGAGCTCCAGCTTTGTTTTCAACGAGGGATTGACCTTGCCCAACGGGGATCCCGTGCGCATCAACCGGCTGGGCGGCAGCGTCACCTTCTCGCGTCCCATTGGGGGCAATTGGCGGGCCAGCTTGGGCACCCGCGTCCAATTTGTGGAAGCCCGCAACAGCAACGGCGAGCAGGAGCGCTTTGATGTGCTGGGCAACCCGATTACCTTCAGCGCCAGCGGCCAAGACAGCTACACCACCCTGCGGCTCGGCCTCGTCAACGACAGCCGCGACAACCCCAACAGCCCCAGCCAGGGATCCGTCTTTCGCATCTCCAGCGAACAGTCGGTACGTCTATTCGAGAATGGCCTCAACGCCAACCGCCTCGAGACCAGCTACAGCCAGTTCATTCCCGTCAAGCTGTTCGAGACCCGCAGCGAACGACCGCAGGTGCTGGCCTTTGACGTGCGGGCGGGCACCACGATTGGCGACTTGGCTCCCTACGACGCTTTCCCCATCGGCGGGGGCAGCTCGGTGCGGGGATTTTTTGAGGGTGGCGTCGGCTCCGGTCGCAGCTTTGCCACGGCGACGGCGGAGTTGCGTTTTCCCCTTTTCGACCCGGTGGGGGCAGTGGTCTTCGCCGACTACGGCACCGATCTGGGCAGCGGCGCGGCGGTCATCGGCAATCCTGCGGCGGTGCGCAACAAGCCGGGCAGCGGTTTGGGGCTGGGGGCCGGTATCCGCATCCAATCTCCCTTGGGGCCGCTGCGCATCGACTACGCAATCGGGCAAGGGGAGGCCGGCCAGGCCCAACTGCACTTTGGCATTGGCGAGAAGTTCTAGCTTGGCGGTGGATCTGCTGCCGGCTTGCTATGGTGGGAGCAAGTGCTCGTGAGGGAAGCAACCGATGAAACGGCAACTTGGCCAATCGTTCCGCGGCGGATCTTGGGTACTCTTGCTCTGCGTCAGCCTAGCCCTGGCAGGGTGTGGGCCGTTGGCGCGGCTGGGCATCGGCACAACCCCCATCGCCCAGATCGAACAAAATCCTTCCCGCTACACCAATGTGTACGTCCGCGGTCGTGTGGTCAATCAAATAGGCGTGTTTGGCCAGGGCGTGTACGAGATCCAAGACAACAGCGGCTCCCTCTGGGTCATCACCGACAGGGGCCTGCCGGCCATGAACAGCACCGTAACCGTGCGCGGCAAGGCCCAAGAGGGCATCGTGCTGGGGGGACGCAGCTTCGGGGTCTCGTTGGTGGAAGCAGAGCGCTTCTAGCCGGCCCCCAAAGCCAGCATGGAGACGCGGCCCGCCAAAGTTTTGGCAATTTGCCGCAGGGCTTGGGCCGAAGCCGACTCGGGCTGGCCGACCACAATCGGCTGACCCGCATCTCCCCCTTGGCGCAGGGCAATCTCCAACGGGATCCGCCCCAGCAGTGGGATCCCCAGCTCGCGGGCCGTAGTTTCTCCGCCGGCTGAGCCGAAGATATCGTACTGGCGATCCGGTAGGTCAGGTGGAATGAAGTAGCTCATGTTCTCTACAATGCCGAGAATGGGCACCCCTAACTGGCGAAACATGTTCAAGCCCTTGCGGCTATCCAGCAGGGCCACCGACTGCGGCGTAGTGACGATCACAGCTCCCGCCAGCGGCACCGCCTGCACCAGGGTCAGTTGCGCATCCCCGGTGCCGGGGGGCATGTCCACGATGAGATAGTCCAGCTCCCCCCACTGCACCTGGTAGAGGAATTGCCGGATGATGCCGTTGAGCATCGGCCCCCGCCAGATCACCGGCTGATCCCGCCCCACCAAGAGACCCATCGACACCATCTTGACGCCGTAGTTCTCCAGGGGGAAGATGTCCTCGCCGCCGTCTTCCCGCTTGCGCACCAACAGAGACTGATCCTGCAACCCCAGCATCAGCGGCACATTGGGGCCGTAGATATCGGCATCCAGCAGCCCCACCCGCGCTCCGCTCTGGGCCAGGGCAACCGCCACATTCACCGATACCGAGGTTTTGCCCACCCCCCCCTTGCCGCTGGAGATGGCGATGATGTTGCGCACGCCGGGGACAGACTGGCGATCCGGCAGGGAGGGCGAGCGGGGAGTTTCTGCTGTAACGGTGACCTCGATGGTTTCAACGGGAGCCAGGCGGCGGATGGCAGCCTTGCACTCCTCGACGATGAATTCCCGCAAGGGGCAGGCCGGTGTCGTCAGCACCAGGGTAAAGGCCACCCGCTCCGGCTCGACGCGAATGTCGCGGATCATGTTCAGTTCCACCAGGCTGCGGCGCAGCTCCGGATCTTGAACCGGGCGCAACGCCTCAAGGATGGCGGCAGCATCGAGGGTGGAGGTGGTCATGGCATCAAAAATGAAGTAACGGCTCTATTTTTCACTCTAATCGGTTTTTCTCCAGGGTCTTCGCCCGCTGGGCAGGACAGTTGCGAAACTGTCTGCCAACCCTGGCCCTCTGTAGCCGACTGGCCTAGGCTGGCTCTGGTTGGAAGACAAGGCTGTTGGCCGACGGAGGAGGGCAATGGTGCAAGCGCTGATCATGGGAGTCGGTTTGTGGTTGGGACTGACGTTCTTGGCCCAGTTGATCCCTCTGCTGGAAAAGAGAGGCTCCTGCCGCCCCTCAAGCTGGGATGAGCCCACTCCCTCCCGCGAGCTGCAGCCCACCTCGGCCTGGGATCCCTCCTGCCGCTACTTTTCTCGCTCACCCTATCTGCCCTGTGCCGTGAACCCCCTGGGCCCCTGTCGCTGCCCTCATTACGTCGCGCTCTCAAGGGACTCCGCCCATCAGCTATCGGACAATCGGTAGTGCCTGGCCATTGGTGGATCGGGGAGTTTGTTACAAGCTGGAGTGGGTAAGCGCCCGCTGTAGCCCAACAGGTTGGAACGTTGCCAATGAGAGCAAGGCCAGTCTAAAAGTTCTGTGCTAGCATCTGCGTCGTGAGCCCTTGCGCAATTGAATTGCAGGTCTGTTGCAGGCTTCTCAATTCAAAAGAGTGCGTGGGCTGCTCGCTGTTGTTAAGACGCCAGGAGGTACATCTGTGAGTATTCAGGATCGGATTGAAGCCACAGCTAAGAATCTTGAGGGCAAGATCCAAGAGGCGGTGGGAGAGCTCACGGGAGATGAAAAGCAAAAACTGGAAGGCAAGGCCAAGCAAATGGAAGCTGCAGCTCAGCACGCCAAGGAAGATCTGAAAGATGCGGTGAAAGAAGGTGTAGACAACCTTTTGGGTTGATTGGGTTGAGCAGACTGAGTTGCTCAGCCAGAGTAAGCCTTCTGACGCGGGCGCACTTTTCGCAGTTTTACTCTGATAAAGGATGTTTTAAGGTTTGAGGATTAGGAGTATTCTCTTCATGGGCTAGAGGTAAGAGCTGGGTTTGCAGCAACCTCTAGCCTTTTTAAGTTTGTGTTTGTGTCTGTTGAGCTGCTTTAAGGTGGGAGGGCTGCCGTTATGGATCCACTGGATCTGGGGGTGGATATTGTAGAGTCTTTAGCATCCTCTGGGGATCTAGAGTTTCTCTACACCCGCGATATTGAATTTCGTCAGGAAACGATCTACTTCTTGGTGGTGGATCGCTTTTTTGATGGGGATCCCGAAAACAACGAAGGGCCAAACCCAGAACTTTACGATCCCCAAAAGCAAGATTGGGGCAAATACTGGGGCGGGGATTTGCAAGGGGTGATCGACAAGCTGGACTATCTGCAGCAGATGGGGATCACAGCCATTTGGCTCACGCCTTTGTTCGAGCAAGTGGAACGATTGTTTATTGAAAGTGCAGCGATGCACGGCTACTGGACAAAAGATTTTAAGCGCATCAACCCACGCTACATCGGCAAAGGGGAGGATCCCTCTCTCAACAATCCGGCCCCCACCACTTTCGATCGACTTATTGCGGAGATGCACAAGCGCAAAATGAAGCTGGTGCTCGATATTGTCTGCAATCACAGTAGCCCGGATACAGGAGGTGTCAAAGGTCAGTTGTTTGACGATGGGAAGCTCATTGCCGATTTCAACAACGATGTCAACAACTGGTACCACCACTACGGCGAAGTGACGAACTGGGAAGATGAGTGGCAGGTACAAAATTGTGAGTTGGCCGGGCTGGCAACCTTTAACGAAAACAATCCCGACTATCGCCACTACATCAAGTCCGCCATCAAGCAGTGGCTGGATCGAGGGGTGGATGCGCTGCGGGTGGATACCGTCAAGCACATGCCGATTTGGTTTTGGCAGGAGTTCATTGCCGATATCCAAACCCACAAGCCGGATGTTTTTGTTTTTGGAGAGTGGATCTACAGCGGCCCGGATGTAGAGGCTTCGGTGCAGTTTGCCAACCATTCCGGCATGACGATCCTGGATTTCGGCCTGTGCGTGGCCATTCGGGCGGCTTTGGGGCAAGGGGCTGCCGAGGGCTTTCGCCTCATCGACGACATCATTGCCAAAGACTATCGCTACGACGGGGCCACTGAGCTGATCACCTTCATCGACAACCACGACATGTGCCGCTTCCAAACGCTCAATCCGGATCCGGAGATGCTCGCGGTGGCAGTCGCCATCATCATGACCAGCCGGGGGATCCCTTGTATCTACTACGGCACCGAGCAGTACCTGCACAACGACACCGATGGCGGTAACGATCCTTACAACCGCCCGATGATGGAAAAGTGGGATCCGGACTCTCCACTCTACCGGCAGATTCGTCTCTTGTCGGGGTTGCGCCGTCTCAACCCGGCGGTCTCGTTGGGCAGCCAGTGGCGTAAGTACTTAACCGAGGAAGTTTGGTGTTACACGCGGCGCTATCGCGACAGCCGCTGTTTTGTCGCCCTCAACCGCGGCGAGGCCACCCGTCTGGAAGAAGTGGACACGGAGTTTCCCGATGGGGAGCACACCTGTATTCTGACGCGGCAGAAGTTTACGGTTCGAGAGGGGAAGATCCGCGATTTGGAGTTGCCCACCCGCGGCGTCATCGTGCTCAGCCATGTGGGAGAGCGGGTCAAGGGCCAGGTGATCGTGCGGGCACAGCTCAACGGAGTCAACACGCAGCCGGGGGAATGGATTGTGGTCATTGGCGATTGCCCGGAGTTAGGCTACTGGGACATTGCCCGTGGCTACCCGCTGGAATACATCAACGCCAACACGTGGTTTGGGGAGATCCCGTTCAACGAAAGCGCCGGTAAAGCCATTGCCTACAAGTATGTTCTGCTGCGAGAGGGTCGTTCGCCGATTCGGGAAAACTTGGTAGCCCGCCGCTGGTTGCTGGCCCCAGAGGGAACGGTCAAGTGGCGGGATCGGTGGGCCGGTTGACTTAGACTTAACTGGTTATGCAAGTTAAAATTCGTCCTGCCACGCCTGAGGATGTGCCCGTTCTGTTTGATCTCATCTGCGCTTTGGCCGAGTACGAGCACCTGAGCCACCTGGTAACGGGATCCGCCGAGCTGCTGCAACAGCATCTGTTTGGCCCCGAAGCCTTTGCCTCGGCCTTGTTGGCAGAAGTGGGGGGGCAAGCGGTGGGGTTTGCCCTCTACTTTCGCAACTTTTCCACCTTCCTCACCCGACCGGGGATCTACCTGGAAGACTTGTTTGTGTTGCCGGAGTTTCGCGGCAGGGGCATTGGCAAGGCGCTCTTGGCGCGGGTGGCCCAGGAGGCAGTGGCCAAAGGATATGGGCGGCTGGAGTGGATGGTTTTGGACTGGAACCAGCCGGCGATTGAGTTCTACCGGCGCCTGGGTGCCAAGCCACATCCGGAGTGGATCCTGCACCGCGTGGTGGGTGCTGAGCTGGAAGCTTTGGCTCGGCTGGCCGAGGATCCCTACCCCTCTTGAGCAAGAGATCCCAGGGATCCCTGCGCGAAAGGGGGATCCAGACCTCTATACTTAGCGGCTGAGCCGAGGTTGAGCCGAGCATGAGCCCAACGCAAACCGTCACTCCCCAGGGGGCTGAGATCCTCTGCATTGGCACAGAGCTACTCTTGGGGGAGATTACCAACACCAACGCCCAATACCTAGCAGCCGAGCTGGCCAAGCTGGGGATCCCGCACTACTACCAAACGGTGGTGGGGGACAACGAAGCCCGCATCCACCATGCTTTGGAGGTGGCCTGCAACCGCTCCAGCCTGCTTTTAATTACAGGAGGGCTGGGGCCAACCCCGGATGATCTGACCCACGCGGCACTGGCCTCTTTTTTCGGCGTGGAGATGGTGGAGCACCCGCAGGTTTGGGAGGAGATTCTGCGAAAGTACGGCCAGCGAGGTATGGAGCCCTCGCCCAGTAACCGCAAGCAGGCCTTTTTGCCTCAGGGGGCAACCGTCCTGCCCAACCCCCTGGGCAGCGCCTGTGGCCTCATCTGGCAGCCCCGGCCCGACCTGCACATTCTCACCTTCCCCGGCGTGCCGCGGGAGATGCAGCAGATGTGGCAGGAGACGGCTGTGCCCTATTTGCGCTCCCTGGGCTGGGGCAAGGAAGTGTTTTACAGCCGCGTGTTGCGCTACTGGGGCATTCCTGAATCGACCTTGGCCGAACGGGTGGGATCCCTGCTGGCGGGGGAAAATCCCACCGTGGCTCCCTACGCCAGCCAGGGGGAGGTGCGCCTGCGGGTTACCGGACGCGCCCCCACGCGTGAGGCGGCGGAAGCATTGATTGCCCCGGTGGTGGAGCAGATTTTACAGATTTCCGGGGAAGACTACTTCGGCAGCGACGAGGCCACCTTGGCCAGCGTGGTGGGGGAGTTGCTGCTGCAGCGGGGGCAAACCCTGGCGGTGGCGGAATCCTGCACCGGTGGCCTGCTGGGGCAGTTGGTAACCGGGATCCCGGGCAGCTCCCGCTATTTTGTTGGGGGGATCGTTGCCTACGACAACCGCATCAAGGAGCAGCTCTTGCGGGTGGATCCCGCGGCGCTGCAGCAGCAGGGGGCCGTGAGCGAGCCGGTGGCGGCCCAGATGGCGCTGGGGGCCAAGCAAGTCCTCGGCTCCGACTGGGCCTTGAGCATCACCGGCATTGCCGGGCCAGACGGGGGTACCCCCACCAAGCCGGTTGGCCTTGTGTATCTGGGCTTGGCCGACCCGGAGGGGAACGTGGAAGTCCACGAGTACCGCTTCGGCAGCTTGCGGGGCCGCGAGGGGGTGCGCTGGTGGAGCGCCCAGACGGCGCTGGATTGCCTGCGGCGGCGCTTGCTCCGCTACCCCCTTTCGGGGGATCCACCTCAGCAAGGCCAGATCCTTGAGTAAGCTGGGGGAGCAGGCAGATCTCGGAGCAGGCTGATGATCCCCGATGCCCTTCAGGCCGGCAGGGAGGCGCTGCAGCAGGGCCGTTTCCAAGAAGCCGTCCAACTGCTAGAAGCCTACTTGGCGCAGTCCCGCCAGCAGGGCGAAGCAGCAGCGATCCCGGCAGACGCATCCGACAGCCAGGCCCTGGAGGCCCAGATGAACCTGGTGCGGGCCTACCATCTGGCGGGCGAGGCGGAGAAGGCGCGGGCGCTTTGTCTGGAACTGCTGCAGCACCCGGATCCCCAGGCGCGAGGCTGGGCCCAAAAAATCCTGCCCCGCCTGCCCCAAACGGTGGAAAAACCCGCTGCTTCCCCGCCCTCCCCAGAACCGGCTCCTGAAGCTCAGCCGCTCTCCAGCCGCCAACGGGCCGGTCAACTGGGCCTGAAGATCCCCCTGCCGGAGCGGGCCGGCTCTCTACGCTGGGCCAAGTGGGGATCCCTGGCTGTGGGCATCCTCTTCCTCTGGTGGCTGAGTTTTGTGTTGGTGGGCGCTCACCTAGATTTCGGATGGCTGAGTTTTCCGCGGCAACTTTGGTTTTTGCAAGGGTTGCTGCCCTGGCTGCGCAATGGCCTGCGCTGGTTGGTAGCCGGCAGCCTGGCGGTCAACTTTGGCGTCGGCCTTTTGTTTTTTGCCCCCTGGCTGATGGATCACCTGCACCGGCGGCTGCACAAGCTGCGCTGGGCCACCTTGGGGGAAATTGAGCGCCACAGTCCCGAGGCGGCCCGCCTGCTGCAGCGCCTCTGCGCCCAAAAACAACTGAAACAACCCCGCCTGGGGGTGATCCCGGAAGGGGGGCCGCTGGCTTTTGTTTACGGCACTCTTCCCGACGGCGGCCGCATCGTGGTCACCCAGGCCCTGTTGCAGCAGCTTGCCCCGGATGAGATTGCCGCCGTCTATGCCCAAGCCCTGGGGCGCATCGTCAACGGCGACATCCTGGTTATGACCCTGCTGGGATCCCCCCTTCAACTGGTTTACTTGGCTCTGGAGCAGGTGAGCCAACTGGGGAACAAACGGCGGGATCTCATCGGCCATGTGGCCCCACTGCTCTACCTGATCTACACAGTGCTTTCCTACCCGCTGTTTTTCCTCTCTCGCCTGGGCACCTACCACGCCGATCACTTTGCGGTGGAGGCCACGGGCAACCCCAACGGGCTGGTGGCTGCCCTGCTCAAGTCGGCTGCCGGCCTGCAGGAGGCCCACAAAAACGACCGCCGCCCCTCTTCGCTGCTGCACTGCACCCGCCTCTTCAGCCTCCTGGACTTCAAAACCACCACCGCCGCCAGTGCAGCCAGCCGTCTCCGGGATCCCGCCCAGGCCGGCCAAGTCTTTCTCTGGGATCAGCTCAACCCCTGGGCCCGCTGGATGCAAGTCAACTCCAGCCATCCGTTGCCGGGGCACCGCTTCCAGGTTTTGGCGGAATATGCGCAACGGCTGCGCCTGGCGCCGGAGCTGAGCTTGGGCAGGCCAAAGGGGGGAGCAGCTCCTCTGCCAGCTCGCTTCTGGCTGGATCTGGCCATCTACGCTGCCGAAGTGGTCGGGATCCTCGTCGGTTGGCTGGTGGGGCTGATCCTCTACCTGCTGCTGCAAGATCGCCTCGATCCCAAAGTCATTGCTGCGGCAGCGGTAGTGGGCTATGGGGTGGGACTGTGGGCCAAAGCAGGACTGATGTACCGCGGAGCCTTTTTGCCCCAGCCGACCGATGTGCTCCAGTTGCTGGCTGACCCTGAGGCGGATCCCTGCCGTGGCCAGCCGGTGGAGCTGGAAGGAGAGCTGCTGGGCTTGGGACAAGCCGGCTATCAACTGGGGGCGGAGCCGAAGCTGCAAGATGCCACCGGGCTGATCCCGCTGCGCTTTACCTCTCCCCTGGGACCGGTGGGCAATGTCTTTTCCGGCCTAAAGCGGCTCCGCGGCCTCATGGGCCGGCGGGTCAAGGTGGTGGGCTGGTTCCGCCGCGGCAACACCGCCTGGGTGGATCTGGCCTATGTGCAAGTGGGATCCGACTGGCTCCACAGCCGTCCCCGCCTGTGGCTGGCTTTGTTGGGTTTGGGAGTTGTCTTGCTGGGGATTTGGGGGGCCTTCTATTTCCCCAACCTGCGCTTCTACCTGCGACGGTGGTAGCCGACCACTAGCGACGAGAGGCCGTCAACTGCGCCTTGCGCAGCCGCACCGACTGGGGCGTGATCTCCACCAGCTCGTCCTCGCCGATGTACTCCAGCGCCCGCTCCAGGTTCATCTCCACCGGCGCCTGCAAATGCACCAGCTCTTCCCCGCTGGCAGCCCGGTGGTTGGTCAGTTGCTTGGTTTTGCAGACGTTCAACTCCAAGTCCTGTGGACGGTTGTGCTCGCCCACGATCATGCCCTTGTAGACGCGGGTACCTGGCGTAATGAAGAACACCCCGCGGTCTTCCGCATTTTTCAGGGCGTAGCTGGTGGCCACCCCTTCTTCAAAGGCGATCAGCACCCCGTTGCGGCGCATTTCCATTTCAGAGGTCAGGGGGCGATACTCCAAAAAGCTGTGGCTCATGATCCCCTCGCCGCGGGTGATGCGGATAAACTCCCCACGGAAGCCGATCAGCCCTCGGGCCGGGATGACAAACTCCAACTGGGCCCGCCCGTCCGCGCCCACCATCAGGTTCTGCATCTCCCCCCGCCGCTGCCCCAGCCGTTCAATGCAGGCGCCCACCGTCGATTCCGGCACATCCAGCACCAAACACTCATAGGGCTCGTAGGGCTGGCCGTTGACCTCGCGGAAGATCACCTTCGGCTGCCCCACCTGAAACTCGTAGCCCTCCCGCCGCATGGTCTCCAGCAAAATGCCCAGGTGCAGCTCGCCCCGCCCCGACACCAAAAAGCGATCCGGGGAATCTGTCTCTTCCACCCGCAGCGCCACGTTGGTTTCCAGCTCCCGCAGCAGGCGCTCCCGCAATTGCCGCGAAGTAACAAAGGTGCCCTCTTGGCCGGCAAAGGGAGAGTCGTTGACGCAGATCATCACCTGCAGCGTCGGCTCATCCACCTTGATCAGCGGCAAAGCCTGCGGGTTCTCGGGAGAGGTGAGGGTGTGGCCGATGTTGGCCTCGGCAAACCCCGCCACGGCGACGATGTGGCCGGCAGTAGCCTCGGTGAGCTCGACGCGCTGCAGGCCCTGGAAGCCAAAGAGCTTGGTTACCTTGCCCTTGACGATCGACCCATCTTCTTTGACCACCGCCAACTGATCCCCAAGGCGGATGGTGCCGTTGTGGATCTTGCCGATCACGATCCGACCCAGGTATTCCGAGTACTCCAGCGTGGTAACCTGCAGTTGTAACGGCTTGGCCGGATCCCCAATCGGCGGCGGGACATGCTTGAGGATGGCTTCAAAGAGGGGCTTCATGTCCAGCGGGCCGCTGTACCTTCCTTCCAGAAAAGCTTTCAGGTCAGCTTCTTCCAGGGCAAAGCCCCGCAGCCCCGAAGCAAAGAGGTAGGGAAAGTCGCACTGGTCTTCGTCGGCCCCCAGCTCCAAAAACAGATCCAGCACCTTGTCGATGGCCTTGTAGGGCTCGGCACGAGGCCGATCGATTTTGTTGACCACCACGATCGGGCGCAGGCCCTTTTCCAACGCCTTGCGCAGCACAAAGCGGGTTTGCGGCATCGGGCCTTCGTTGGCGTCCACGATCAACAAGCAGCCCTCCACCATGCCCAGCACCCGCTCCACCTCTCCGCCGAAGTCGGCGTGGCCGGGGGTATCGACAATATTGATCAGGGTTTCGCCGTAGCGGACGGCTGTGTTCTTGGCCAGGATGGTGATGCCCCGCTCTCGCTCCAGGGCATTGAAGTCCAGCACGCAGGTGGGAATGTCCTCTCCCTCCCGAAAGGTGCCTGCCTGGCGCAGCAGGGCGTCCACAAGGGTGGTTTTGCCGTGGTCGACGTGGGCGATGATGGCGACGTTGCGGATGGGGAGTGACATAAGAAATAATCAACTCATAAAGTAACGCCCTATAGGCGAGCTTGCCCTAGGGCTGCTTCTATAACTGTAGCGCAAAGAAGCGTTACATTAAGAGATAGGGGAGCAACAGAGCGAACTCCCCCACCGACGCCGACAGGCCCTCCTCAGGGGATCCTGTCAACTGCGCCGGCAACCGGCCTAGGTTGCCTACATATCCGCGCCGCGTAGGTAGAGCAGCAGGATAACCGCCGGCCCTGCCAGAACGATCAAGGCCAGCAGCGCCAACTGCACGAACACTTCGTACTGTCCGAACATACCCCCAACTCCCAGAGCTTACGTTTTGTATCCTAAGGGCAGCCCTTCCCCTGAGATGAGAGAGCTGTTACAATTCTTTAATATTTGACACTGCCCAGGGATCCCTAGCGTTCCTGCTGCGCCTGAAACGGCATGGGATCGAGGTTAAACAGCTCCTGCAGGATTTGCATAGCCCTGCGCCGCGCCTCGATGTCCCGCTTGGCCCGCAGCTGCACCATGGGATCGTGCAGGATCTTGTTGACGATGCCGCGGGTGAGGGCGTCGATCACCTCCAGGTGCTTTTCGGCAAAGTCTTTGCCTAGGCGGGAGAGGGCTTTTTCCATCTCCTGCTCGCGTATAGACTCCACCTTGTGGCGCAGGCTGGAAATGGTGGGCACCGTCTCCAGAGAGCGCCACCACTCCATAAACTGCTCCACCTCTTCTTCCACCAAGTCTTCGGCATCCCGGGCCAGCTTTTGCCGCTGGGCGCGGTTTTCTTCCACAATGCGGGAGAGGTGATCCACGTTGAACACCTGTACCCCTCTTAGCTTTTCCACGTCGGGATCAATGTTGCGGGGCACCGAGATATCCACCAACAGCAGCGGCTGATTCGTCTGCAGCACCCCCGCCAGTTGCTCGTAGGTGAGGATCGGCTGGGTGGCGCCAGTGCTGGTGAAGACCAGGTTGGACTCGGCCACACTGCTCAACAGCGCCTCCCAGGGCAACACCTGGATCGGCTGCTCAAATTGTTTGGCCAGGGCCTCGGCTCGCTCCAAGGAGCGGTTGACCACGGTAATATCCACCGCCCCTTTGGCCAGGAGGTGCTGCACCAACAGGCGGGCCATCCTCCCTGCTCCCACCACGGTCACCTTGCCCTGGGAAAGGGATCCTTGCTCCTGCAAGGCCAACTCCACCGCTGCCGAGCTGATGGACATGGCGCCGGTGCCGATCCCCGTCTCGGTGCGGATGCGCTTGCCGGCGGTGATGGCCGCCTTGAAGAGGCGGTTGAGGATGCGATCCATGCCGTTGCAGGCTTGCCCCAGTTGCTGCGCTTTTTTCACTTGCGACAGGATCTGTCCCTCTCCCAACACCAAGCTGTCCAGCCCGGCGGCCACCCGCACCAGGTGCGTCACCGCATCTTGGTAGAGCAGCGTAAACAGGTGCGGGCGCAGTTGGGGCAGCGGGATCCCTTTTGCCTCCGCCAAAAACTGCATCGTCTGCTGGACACCGCTTTCCATTTCTGGGGTGACAATGTAGACTTCCAGCCGGTTACAGGTGCTGAGGATCGCCGCTTCCTCAATGTGGGGGTGGGCACGGAGCTGCTGGATCCTCTCTCCCACCTCGGCCTCGGAAATGCTGAGGCGCTCCCGGATCTCCACAGGAGCTGTGCGATGGCTAAGACCGACAACCGCGATAAACATGCCTCTCCGTCGTCTGTACAGCAACAGTTATTAAAAGCAAAATCTCTGAACAAAAGCAAATCATCCCTTTTCGGGAAGGTTGAGCTGAGACCGGTGTCAAGGCAGTTCCTTGTCTCGGTTCCAGCAAGCTTAGGTAACTTTTCTCAGCCTACCTAAACCCTAAGACCAGTATCGAACCGGTTTCGCAGGATTTTGCTGAAGAGTTATTACGTTTTTTCGGGTTGCAACTTGATAGATTTTTTAACGTTCGACCAACGAGAAGAGCGACCTTCGCCAAGGGAAAGTCGCCCTCATCTTTTCGGCAGGGGATCTGTTTAGCGCAGTTGCAGGCTGCGGGGCTGTTGGCCGTCTTTCATGTGGATGGTATCCACGAAGCGCACCGTGCGCGACTGGCTGGAGATCACCAGGGTTTCGGTGCGGGCCCCACCGCCGAAGAAGCGCACCCCCCGCATCAGGTCGCCATCGGTAATGCCGGTGGCGGCAAAGAGCACTTCCTTGCCGCTGGCCAGCTCTTCGCATTCCCACACCTTGTCGGGATCCTCGATGCCCTTTTCTTTCAGTTCCCGCCGCGTTTCCTCCACCGGCGGCAGGTAGGTGCCCGCCTGCACCACTTCGGGATCGTAGATCAGCCGCCCCTGGAAGTGGGCGCCCAGGCAACGCAGCGCCGCTGCCGAGATCACTCCTTCGGGAGCCGCCCCGATCCCCATCAGGGCGTGGATGCCGGTGCCGTTGAAGCCTGCCGAGAGGGCCGCCGAGATGTCGCCATCGGTAATCAGCTTCACCCGCGCCCCCGCCTCGCGGATTTGGCGGATGAGATCGACGTGGCGCTTGCGATCCATGACCACCACCGTCAGGTCTGAGATCTCCCGATCCAGGCTTTCGGCGATGATCTGCAGGTTTTTCTCAGGGGGATAGTCGAGGTGCACCTTGCCCTTAGCCTGGGGCGGAGCCGCCAGCTTTTGCATGTAGATGTCCGGCGCGTGCAGCAGGCCGCCTTTTTCGGAGATGGCCAGCACTGCCATAGAGCCGTTTTGGCCTTTGGCCACCAGGTTGGTACCCTCGCAGGGATCCACGGCAATATCGATTTCCACCAGCTCTTCCACACGGCAGAATTGCTCCGCATCCGGACGGGTACAGATGCCCACCTCTTCCCCGATGTAGAGCATGGGGGCCTCATCGCGGGTTCCCTCCCCGATGACGATGCGACCGCGCATGGGGATCTGGTTCAGTTTCTCCCGCATGGCCTCGACGGCCACCTGATCGGCAGTCTTGTTGTCGCCTTTGCCCATCCAGCGGGCCGCGGCGATGGCAGCCTGCTCCACCACTTCGATGATCTCTAGCCCCAACTTGTTGTCCACGGTGTGCCCCCTTTGTGATGTCGGAACGGTGAAGGCCAACTTAAGGATATCTTCAGACTCTGCTCCTCAGTTTACCAGGGTAGGCTTCTTCTCAGGATCCCGTTCTCTCAACCCCAATAATCTGAGAGAACAAATCCCCCAAAGTCAAGCAGAAAGAGCGATCCCCGTCTTGGCCGTTGGCTATTGTCGGCTGGGGATCAAGGGTGATAGCCTGGCTTAAAGCCAATAAGTTTTTCTTAAGGACATTAAAAAAACGCGATGAGAAGATACGTTTTCGTCAACCGTTCCCGGCAGGTTCAGGTGATCCGAACGATCCCCGGCCACTGGGAGCGTACCCTCTTCCCCGGCCAGTATGCCATTTTCGAGGCGGAGCCCGACGACTACCTAGAAGTGTATAGCTGCTGCTGCTCCACCACCCTTTTGGAAGAGCGCCGCCCCTGCCACTCGCTCTTGGATTCTTCGCTGCCTGAGGCCGATCCCCACTCCTGGCTGCCCCCCCACCTGGGCAGCTTGGCAGATGCAGTGAACGGATAAAGTGAATCAGCTTGGGGATCCCAGATCCTGAGGCCGATTCCCGATTTTGGGCAGCTTGGCAGAAGGGGCATCGGGGGGACGGTTGAGGCAACTGCCCCGTGCGGCGTCGCGAAAGGTGTCGATGCCTTCTATGCAATTGTGATAGCCACAATAGGGGCAATAGAGGCGATCCCCCGGCTGCGGCTCCACGTCAGCCTGGCTCCACCACCGCCGGCAGCGGTCACAGCAAAAGTGGTAGAGAAACTCCAGCGCCACCCTCATGGCAACCATCTCCCTGCCCTGGTAGAGTCCAGCGACGAGAAAGAAGGGGGATACCCTAGATCGCGGCGCTCCAGCTTAGCCGACCAGCAAGACAAAGTCATTATGAGTATGGTATGTTAGGTTTGGTTTACATTTGTACTTTACTGTAAGGAGCGTCGACTAATGTCTCAGGAAGGATGTCTGCGGGTGGGGCAGCCCGCTCCCGATTTTTCGGCCACTGCCGTTTACGACATGGAGTTTAAGACGGTGAGGCTTTCCGACTACCGGGGTAAGAAGTACGTGGTGCTGTTCTTCTACCCCTTGGACTTCACCTTCGTCTGCCCAACGGAGATCACGGCTTTTAGCGATCGCTACGACGAGTTTGCCAAGCTGGACACGGAGATCCTCGGCGTCTCGGTGGATAGCGAGTACTCTCACCTGGCCTGGATTCAGACCGACCGCAAAGCCGGCGGGGTGGGCGAGCTGAGGTATCCGCTGGTCTCCGACCTCAAGAAAGAGATCAGCGCCGCCTACAATGTCCTAGATCCGGCGGCAGGGGTGGCTTTGCGCGGCCTGTTCATTATCGACAAGGAAGGGATCATCCAGCATGCCACCATCAACAACCTGGCCTTTGGCCGCAGCGTGGATGAAACCCTGCGCACCCTGCAGGCCATCCAGTACGTGCAAGCTCACCCCGATGAAGTTTGCCCGGCCAACTGGCAGCCCGGCCAGAGAACGATGAACCCCGACCCGGTGAAATCCAAGGAGTTCTTCGCGGCGGTTGCCAAGTAGGCTTGCCCAGGCCCTGTCAGGGTGCAGGTACAGCTCCAGCTTTGCTGGAGCTTTTTTGGCCAAAGGCAGCCCGACAAAAGATCCGACTCTTCCCAACATGACCTTCCGCCTCCTCTCTCCCTCGGGGAGAGGGGCCGGGGGTGAGGGCTAACAGCGCCGAACCCTTTCAAACCGGTTGCCAGCGGAGACGAATAAATTAAAGATCCCCTGAGCTGGCCAGGGGATCCGACAAGACAGAAAGACAAAGGCCGCCGGAATTAGTCCCAGGGCTTCCCGTCGGTGAATTTGTAGGTAACCGGCTCTTTGTTCTTGCCGATGTTGTGATCCACCTTGCCGACGGGCTGGCGCCCCTCGTTGACCTTCTCGGGAAAGACGCCATCTTTGGGATGCACCAGCTCCGGCTGTCCACCCGCCGGGATGCGGAAGATCTGGTAGTCCTTGATCTTGAACTCCGAGATCAACTGGGCGCCGAGAGCCAAGCACTGCTCCTTGCGGGCGAAGGTGAGATAGTTTTTGCCCTCCACCATCTCGGCAGCGCCGCCGGTGGGCATTTCAAACACCTGCCCCGGCTTGCCCGTCCAGGTGATCACGTATTTTTCTTCGGTTTCGGCTGCGCTCAACAGCCCTCCGGTGGATCCGCCAAACAGAGGCAGCTTCGCCCCCTGACGGGGATCGCCTTCCATCACAGCCATAGCCTACCTTCTCGTTGTTGTTTGCGTTGTCGGGCCGCGCTTGGAGTTGCGGCGCGGAGCACTTTGAATCTACCATCGGCCCAATTTTTGACCCCAGATCTGCCGGCGAACTGTAATTTTTCGTAGCAGATCCAGATCCGGCGCCGGCGGATCCCGGCTTACCCTGTGAGCCACTATAGAAGCAGGCCGCAGAGCTCTACCTTTGCAACAGGAACGACGTCCATGGCCCAGTGGTCCCTCCATCCCAGTTCGCAATCCAACGCCAGGGTCATTCTCATCCCCACTGCTTTTGGCCACGATACGCAGGCGCCGCTGGCCATTCTCAACGCTGGCGCCGAACTGTGTGCCTTCGAGCCTAGGTTGGGGATCGATGTGGATAAGCTGGCGGTGGCGCAGTTGCCGGGGCTGGTGGATGAGCCGCCCTACGGCATGTGTGAGGCGGCAGTGACGCAGGCTTGGCGACGACAACAGTGGCCGGTGTTGTTGCCTTCGGTCTTGGCGGCCAGTTGGGGGGCCATTCGTGCCCTTTGGAAGCACCACCCGGCCCTGAGTGTGGTGCATTGCAGTGCCCATGCCAACCTGATGCCTCCCGCAGAGATGACCCAGCCGGAGCAAGATATGGGCTATGGCAACGCCGCTTGGGTGGAGCGGCTCTACCAGCACAAGCTGCCGGTGGTGCATGTAGGGCTGCGCAGCGGCAGTGCCCGCGCCTACGCCTGGCTCAAAAAACACTCCAGCCCGATCTTCTGGGCCCAGGATGGCTGGGATCCGCAGCAGGTGGTGGAGGCTTTGCCGGAGCAGCCGGTGTTTTTGGTGGTGGACTGCAGTGTGCTGGATCCCTCTCTGGCGCCGGCGGTGCATTACCCAGAGCCGGGGGGGCTGGGCTGGTTGCGACTGTTACAAACCTGTGAGGCCATCTTCGCCGCTCGCCCGGTGGTCGGCCTTTCCCTGGGAGGGGTGGCGGTGGGATCGGCGACGCGGCCAACCGCCCGCGTGGTGGCCCGTCTGCTCAATTGGCTGCTGGCCTGCTACGGCCTCTACTCCCTGAAGCTGGATCCCGACCCCGCTATGCTCGAACGGCTGGAAAATAGATCGCGAACCTTTTGAGCCCAGCTTATGAAGTCTTTATCCGCATTCCTCTCGACCCTGACCCTACGGGTACAAGGCGGGGTTCCTGCGGTTTCTAGCTGACCTTGGGGTTAGGCTGAGGCACCAGCTTCGGCCCAGAAGCTTGGGGCTGTGCGTCCTCGGCTCTGTCCGGCACCGGGCGCAGGGGTGGGCCGAAGCGGCCAACGACTATGGTGTTGTGCAAGGCCGGGATCTGGCGGATGGATCCCTGGCGTAGGCAGCGGTGCAGGCGGCGCAGCAGGAAGAGGTCGGCCTCGGAGCACTCATCTCGGAACAGCCTCACGTTGAGCTCGTGTTCCTGAGCAGCGGTGAGCAGACCGGTGATCATAGCGGTTTGAATGATCTGCTGCACGGTCATGGTTGTCGCTTCATTCATAGATTCATGCTGCTAAATCGAGATTTTTTGCTGCTCTTATTCTCGACAAATCCCTCTGATATTGACTCCGCCAAATAGCGGATTCGAGAATGGGGGCTTTCGAGGTGTTCATTGACTGCTGATTCATAAGGGCTCCGTCCCGCTGATGCGACCAGATCCCATCCGAGGAAAAAGCCTAGAATCTTTGTGGTGCAAGCTTTTCTCGGCTAATCGGGAGCAAAGCCAGCAACTTGATACGTAGGGATCCAACCTTCGCTGCAGTGCGGAATTAGACTCAACAATGGGTTGCTTGAACTTGCCAAAGAGTGGCCGATTCCATGATTTTCCGAGCTGTTGTTTGAAGCTACAAACAGATGTCTGTAGCAATACGGAACTGGGAAGCGTCGCTCGTTACCGACAAATGGCGTAGGCTTGATTGGCCTTTTATCTGGGCTTTGTGGGACAGGAAGGCAACCAGGATGAGCGGCAACTTTGTGTTAGTGTAGGGGCACTCTGCGGTGGCGGTTGGCCATGTCGGAAAGTCCCCAACAAGTTGGCTGTGCTGTCCCGCTGGGCTGCTGCGGCTGTGGTTGTCTGGGTCTGCTGGCGGTGCTGGGCTTGGGGCTGGTGGGGGCAGGGATCCTGGTCTGGAATGGGATCCGCGCTTCGGGAGCCTATCGCACCTACCAGTTGGCGGTGGAGCAGCTCGAACAGAATGCGGTGGTGGTGGAGCAGCTAGGGGATCCCCTGCGTCCGGGCTGGCCCTCGCGGCTGCGCTTTCAGGAGGATGAGCAAGCCGGCTGGGCCTGTCTGTCCTTTTTGATCACGGGATCCCGGCGCACCGGCGAGGTGGCTGTGGAGTCGGAGCGGGGGGTGGCCGGTAAGGACTCCGTCCCGCTGACGCGAACAGCCTGGCAGTTGCGCCATCTGCAGGTGAAGGTGGATGGGGAGCCGCAGGCCATTCGGGTCATCGAGGGGGGATCCCGGTGTGAAGGGGAAGAGCCGCCCCTACAGGCTGAGGGTGAGATCTAGGTAGCCGGACAGGATCAGCCACGGCTAGAGTCAAAAGGACTCCGTTCCGCTGACGCGAACGGTTGTGGCCCTGGATCCCTATGCGATCGGTTCCCTATCTGCGCTTGCTGCTGCTGTTGGCGCTGCTGGCCTCATTCACGGGCTTGATTGTCTGGCTGATCCAATCGTTTTTGGATCTGTACTACGCCACCCGCTACCACCCGATTTTGGGGGGGCTGTTGATCGGGGTGCTGGTGTTGCTGCTGCTGGTGTTTTTGGCCGCTTCCATCTACTACTTGTTTCTGTTCCGCCCCGCCCCTAAAACCGAGAGGCTTCCCAGGCCGGCCCCCCCGGAGACCCCTGCCGAGAAGTGGGAGGCAGCCCGGCGCAACCTGGCGCACCTAGAAGCTCAGATGGCGCAGATCCAGGATCAGGTGGCGCGGGCAGCGCTGGCGGAGCGGTCGGCTCGGCTGGCCCAACAGTTGGCCCGGCCCCAACTGCAGGTGGTGGTCTTCGGCACCGGATCGGCGGGCAAAACCTCGCTGGTGAACGCGCTGCTGGGGCGGCGGGTGGGGGCGGTGGGGGCAACGCTGGGCACCACGCAGACGGTGGCGGTTTACGATTGGGACTTGCCCGGGATCCCCCACCCGGTGCAGATCGTGGACTGCCCGGGCATTTTGGAGATCGGGCCGGCAGGGGCGATGCGGGAAGAGGAGGCGCAGGCGCAGGCCCAGGCCGCCGAGCTGCTGTTGGTGGTGGTGGATGGGGATCTGCGCCAGTCGGAGGTGGATCCCTTGCGCCGGTTGATCGCCCTGGGCAAGCGGGCTCTGCTGGTGCTCAACAAAATCGACCGTTACACCTCGGAAGAACGGCAGCTCCTCTTGCAGCGCCTGCGGGAACGGGTTTACCCCCTGATCCAACCGGAAGATGTGCTGCTGGCTGCTGCTGACCCGGCCCCCGTGCGGCTGGGATCCCAAACCTGGCAACCGGAGCCCGAGGTGGCGGCGGTGCGGGATCGCGTCCAGGCGGTGCTCTACGCCGAAGGGGGATCCCTGGCCTTGGACAATGCCCTGCTGCAATCGCAGCAGTTGGGGGAAGAGGCCAAGCGGATCATCCAGGCGCAGTTGCGCCGCCAGGCGGAGGAGGTGATCGATCGCTTTCAGTGGATCGTGACCGGCGTCGTGTTTGTCAACCCCATCCCGGCGCTGGATCTGCTGGCCATTGCCGCCATCAACGCCCAGATGGTGGTGGAGCTGGGATCCCTCTACGGCTGCCAGATGAACCTGCAGCAGGGGCGGGAACTGGCCCTGTCCCTGGCCAAGACCCTGGCCGGCCTGGGGCTGGTGGAAGGGGCGATCCAACTGACCACCGGGCTCCTGGCTACGGTGGCTGAGGTGAGCGTGGTCGGTTTTTTGGCGACAGCCCCCATCCAGGCGGCCAGCGCCGGCTATCTCACCCGCATTGCCGGCAAAAGCTTCATCGAGTATTTCCAGCGCAACCAAAGCTGGGGGGAAGGGGGGATGCAGGCGGTGGTCAGGGCCCAGGTGGAGAGCACCCAAAAAGCGGGCTGGCTCAAGGAGTTTGTCCGCCAGGCCTCAGAACGGGTTTTTCGCCTGCGCTAGTCCCTGTTGGCGGCCTCGACAGCAATATCCGTCGGCAGGAAGGTCAGCTCCATCTGCGCCACATAGTCGGCGTAGCTCAGGGCGGGCACATCATCCCATTCCGCCAGGCCATGCATGCACTTCGACCACTGAATAAAAGTGGCCGGATAGATATAGGCCAAGCTGGGATCCTGCAAAACCTCTTTGGGCAGCGGCGGAGCCGACTTGAGCACCGCCAACAAAGCCGGGGGCTTGTGGAGGATCACGCGGGTGGCCTCGATCTGCTCTGGGGAAACCTTGAACTTGGCGGCGACAAACGAGATCACTTTGGAAAGGGTCATCACCCACCACCAACCTTGCCTACAGAAAGAGATTGCCCCCAAGCCAAGAGGCTGGCCTCAGGGATCCTACGGAGCCCAAGCAAGGGGAGCGGCGAGGATGGCCGGCTCTGGGATCCCCTTGCCTGAGGGGAGGGCTTCTCGCTATTCTAGATAAGCTGAAAAATTGGGAGAAACAGGTGAGCCGTGGCTAAAAAGAGCATGATCGAGCGGGAGAAAAAGCGCCAGCGCTTGGTCGAAAAATATCGGGAGAAGCGCCAACAACTAAAGGCGGCCATGGCCGATCCCAACATCGACCAGGTCACCCGCATGGAGCTGCATGCTCAACTGCAAAAACTCCCTCGGGCCAGCTCGCCCACCCGCCTGCGCAACCGCTGCTGGAAAACCGGGCGTCCCCGCGGCTATTTCCGGGATTTCGGGCTCTGCCGCAACAGCTTGCGGGAAATGGCCCACCGCGGCCTGCTGCCGGGCGTGGTCAAGTCGAGCTGGTAGTTTGCCTAAGCCGCCGTTGCTTGGTTCTACAGCCAAACCATTCTTTTGAGGGAGCCGGCGTGGGCCTGCAGCCTTTTCAGCTTTGTGATGAAGATCTCGCTCTAGAGGTTGTGGAGGCATTGGCCGGCGAATCCCAGTTGGCCGTGGATACCGAAACGATGGGCTTGATCCCGCAGCGGGACAGGCTCTGCGTCGTGCAAATAGCTAACGCTGCCGGCGAGGTGGTGCTGCTGCGGCTCAGCCGCGGCGTGAAGCAGGCCCCCCGTTTGGCGCGGCTGCTGACGGATCCCAACATCGAAAAGATCTTCCACTACGCCCGTTTTGACTTGGCCATGCTGCGCTACCACCTGGGGATCCAGGCCTGGCCAGTCTTTTGCACCAAGGTAGCCAGCAAGCTGGCCCGCACCTACACCAGTAAGCACAGCCTGAAGGACGTGGTGAGCGAGCTGTGCGGGGTGGAGCTAAACAAAGCCGCCCAAAGCTCCGACTGGGGAGCTGTCCAGTCCCTCTCGCCGGAGCAGTTGGACTATGCGGCCAACGATGTCCGCTATTTGATCCCGGTGCGCCACAAGTTGGCCCAGATGTTGCAGCGGGAGGAGCGCTGGGAGCTGGCGCAGCGCTGTTTTCAACACCTGCCCACCTTGGTGGAGCTGGATCTGCTGGGATATAGCAACGTCTTCGAGCACCAGTAGGCGACAGCCCCGAAGAACCGGCCTCGCCGCTGGCCGGCAGAGTATTGGGCAATACAGTTGGTTGCTCTCCTCTCTGGTGTAATGGGAAGGAGGCTGGCCGTGAAAACCACCGGAGTTGAGTCGATGTTGGAGTCGCAGCAGGTGGCCCAGAGCAGTGTCTCTCTTGGGCTCTTGGACAAGCCTATCCTGGAGCTGCGCCACGTCTCCCTGCAGTACCCCGGCAAGGGATCCCCGGTCACGATCATCCGCGACCTCAGCTTTTCGGTGGCCCACTCGGAGTTTGTCTCGATTGTGGGGCCGAGCGGCTGCGGCAAGACGTCTCTGTTGAAGATGATAGCCGGCCTCAACACCAACCACGGCGGCACCCTTTACTTTCGGTTGCAGCCCGTCACCGGCCCCCTCAAGAGGGTGGGCATGGCCTTCCAAAATCCGGTGCTGCTGCCCTGGCGCACTACCTTACAGAACGTGTTGCTGCCTCTGGAAGTGGTAGAGCCCTACAAGCGCACCTTCCGGCAAAACCTGGCTCAGCACAAAAAGTCGGCGCTGGAGCTGTTGGCCGCCGTGGGCTTGGATGGTTTCCAAAAAGCCTATCCTTGGCAGCTTTCCGGGGGGATGCGGCAGCGGGTTGCCCTCTGTCGAGCTTTGATCCACCAGCCGGAGCTGTTGTTGCTGGATGAGCCCTTTGCCGCCCTGGATGCCTTCACCCGCGAGGAGATGTGGGAGATGTTGCAGCGGCTGTGGCTGCGCACCGGCTGCACGACTATTCTCATCACTCACGATCTGCGGGAGGCGGTTTTCCTCTCCGATACCATTTATGTCATGGGGTCGCGGCCTAGCGAGATTGTCTTTACCCTCAAGGTGGATCTGCCCCGCCCGCGCCCGTTGGAGATCTGCCTGACGGACGAGTTTCACCACTTGGTTGCGGAAGTGCGCAAGCACATAAGGACTCCGTCCCGCTGACGCGAACGGCGCAGCAGCTAACCAAAGTTTTCTCGATAGATCGCCGCGCAACCCTGATGAAAAACTCCTTTGACCGATTTCTCCAGACGAAAGCGGCCTCGCTGCTCCTGCCGGTGGTCACCCTGCTGCTGACCCTTGGCCTTTGGGAGGCAGGGGTGCGGCTGTTGCAGGTTCCCCGCTTTGTTTTGCCTGCGCCCAGCGCGATCTGGCAGTCGATGCAGGAGTGGGACGAGGTGATCCTGGGGCACTCGCTGTTTACCCTCAGCTCAACCCTGCTGGCTTTTGGGCTGGCTTTGGTGGGCGGGATCTTGCTGGGATCCCTTATCGGCAGCTCCCGCCTGGCCCATCTGTGTCTGTACCCACTGCTGGTGGGGTTTAATACCATCCCCAAGGTGGCCCTGGTGCCGCTGCTGGCGATTTGGTTTGGCCTGGGCATGATCCCGGCGGTGATTACAGCTTTTTTGCTGGCCTTTTTCCCCATTGCCGTGAATGTGGCGGTGGGCCTGGAGACGGTGGAGCCAGAAATGCGCGATGTGCTGCGCTCCCTGGGGGCCAGCGGTTGGGAAATCTTCCTCAAGGTGGGGCTTCCCCACAGCTTGCCCTATCTGTTTGCCTCGCTGAAGGTGGCCATTTCGCTGGCCTTTGTCGGCGCGGTGATCGCGGAGACGGTGGCCTCTAACCGCGGGCTGGGCTACCTGATTGTGTCCGCCAGCTCTTCTTTTGATGTGCCCTTGGCCTTTGCCGGCTTGGTTGCCCTCGGCCTCATGGGTGTTCTGCTCTACTCTTTTTTCGCCGCTCTGGAGCGCTACCTCTTGGCCTGGCGGCAGTAGCGGGAGGGATCCCGACGGGAAAGCTGGCCCAAGCTAGCTCAAGTCGGGAAAGGTGGCCCGCACCGCCGGGTGGATGAGCTTTCCGCCCCGGATGTTGAGCCCCTTGGCCAGGCCCGGATCCTGCTCCAGGGCGGCGCTCAAGCCAAGGTTGGCCAACTTGAGGACGTAGGGGAGGGTGGCGTTGACCAGCGCCTGGGTCGAAGTCCAGGGGACGGCCCCCGGCATGTTGGGAACCCCGTAGTGCAAGACTCCGTGGGCTTCGTAAACCGGCTGGGCATGGGTGGTGACCTTGGTGGTGGCGATGCACCCCCCCTGATCCACGGCCACATCCACGATCAAAGAGCGGGGCCGCATCTGGGCCACCAGCTCTTCCTTCACCAAAACCGGGGCGCGGCTGCCCGGCACCAACACTGCTCCCACCACCAGGTCGGCCTCGCGGACGCACTCCTCGATGCTCTGGGCGGTGCTGTAGAGCAGCTCCACCCGCGACCCGAAGATCAGCTCCAGCTCGTTGAGGCGCTGCAGGTTGATGTCCAGAATCTGCACCCGCGCCCCCAGCCCGACGGCCATCTTGGCCGCCTCCGTACCCACCGTGCCCCCGCCCAGGATCACCACCCGCCCCGGCGGCACCCCTGGGATCCCGCCCAGCAACACGCCTCGCCCCCCCTGCTGACGGGTGAGGTGGTGGGCGCCAAATTGCACCGACAGCCGCCCGGCAATCATGCTCATGGGCATCAAGAGGGGCAGGGATCCGTCGGGCAGCTCCACCGTCTCGTAGGCCAGGCAGGTGGCCCCCGAACGCAGCAGGGCCTGGGTCAGCTCGCGGCTGGCCGCCAGGTGCAAGTAGGTAAACAGGATGAGATCCGGATGGAGCAAGGGATACTCGGCGGGCAGGGGCTCTTTGACCTTCACCACCAACTGCTGCCGGTAGATCTCCTCCGGCGTGGCGGCCAGCTTGGCCCCCGCTTTTTGGTAGTCTTCGTCGCTAAAGCCCGCCCCCTGGCCGGCTTGGGTCTCCACCCACACCTGGTGCCCCTGCTCAGTCAAGGCCCGCACCGCCGCCGGCGTCAGGCCGACGCGAAACTCCTGCTCTTTGATCTCTTTGGGCACGCCAATGCGCATAGGGATCCCCACAGGGCTGTTCTCCAGTCTAGACAGACCGGCGCTGGGATGGGATCCCTGGCCTGCGCAGACCGGCCAAAATCCCTACCTTTTCCCCGCAAGGGGACGGAAACTGTGTTGAAGGGATCCGGTGGATCCCTGGCTAGGTTGGGGGTTGCTCCGCCCGGAAGGGATCCCTAGCGCAGGAAGCGGGCCAAGAGCAGCAGGCCGAGGCTGCCGAAGAGGAGGTTGAAGCTCCAGGCTGCTGCCCAGGGAGGAAGGGCTCCTGCTTCTCCCAGGCTGCGAGATACGCTCAGCACCACGTAGTAGGCAAACACCAACAGGATCCCGAAGACGACGCCGCCATAGCGGCCCACACGGCGAGCGGTGCTGGATCCCAGGGGAAGGGAAATCAGCACGGCAAAAAAGCTGGCCAGGGGCAGGGAAAAGCGCATGTGGAACTCGGTGCGCAAGGGCTGGGTATTGAGGTTGGAGCGGGCCAGGCGGGAGATGCGCTCCGCCAGCTCCGGTAGGCTGAGCTCGTTGGGGGGAACTGGCGGCTGCAACAGGGCGGCCAGATCTTGGGAGACCGCCAGCGGCTTGCGGTCGAAGGGCTCTTCGGCCAGGCTGAGACCATCGGGGCCGTAGCGGTGGGTCACTCCTTCGCTGAGGGTCCAGTCCAGGCCATTCCACACCGCCTGGGCCGCCAGCGTCACTTCCGCCAACTGGTACTTGCCCCCCGGCAAGGGATCCACCTGCAAGATGGTGACATCCTGCATGGTATTTAGCCGCGGATCCACCTGGCGGATGAAAAACCAGAGGTTGTCTAAGGACTCCGTCCCGCCAACGCGAGCGGTCTTGAAAAAGACGTCGTATTGCACCGGGCTTGTAGCTTGGGCCAGGAGCGCCTGCTGGTCAATGCGGCGGATTTCCCGTTTGCTGGCCGGCAAGAGCACGTTGCTGATCAAAAAAGCGCTCAGGCTCATGAGCAGCCCCACCAGCAACAGGGGACGAAAGATGCGCGTAAACGGGATCCCGGCTGCCCGCATGGCGGTAATCTCGCTGTTGCCGCTCAGCTTGCCCAAGGTGAGCATGGTGGCAAAAAAAGCAGCGATGGGCATGCCCAGCACCACCATCTCCGGCAGATCCAACATCAAGAGCCGCAACACCGTCAGGGGCGGTACGGATCCCTCGACCAGCCGCTCGGCCAGGGTAAAGAGCCGGCCCGCCAAAAGCAGCAGGGTTCCCCCAGCTATACCGGCCAAAAGGGGGGTGAGCATCTGTCCAAAGAGGTAGCGCTCCAGCAGCCAGAACTTGGTGAACAAGCGGGCCATGGGCAAAAGTTGAGGGATTAGGGCTATTTCAAGCTAGCGTGAACGGTTCGCTGGCAGGCCCTCACCCCCGATCCCTCTCCCAGAGGGAGCATTCCCTCACCCCCGGCCCCTCTCCCAGAGGGAGCATTCCCTCACCCCCGGCCCCTCTCCCAGAGGGAGAGGGGAGCTGGCCATTGGCTCTGGATCAGGGCCGTAGGGAGGCTGGCGGTTCGGCGGGAGGGGGTAAGGGCTCGCTTTTGCCGCCGGGATCCAAGCGGGAATTGGGGGGCGAAGGGTCGGGATCCAGTTTGGCCCCCCAGGTGGCCAGGTAGGCTCTTTGTTCGGGGGAAAGGCGACGCACCCGGCGGAAGTCCGCGCCGGCCACGATGGCGCCGGCATAGGCTCCCGTTTTGAAATCGGGCTTTTGTCCTGGCTGGGCCGGGGAAGCGGTCTGCAGGGATCCCACAAACAGCAAAGCGCGGTAGAGATCGGCCCCGCGCAGGTCGGCATTGCGCAGGTTGGCCCCGCAGAGGTTGGTGTGGCTGAGGTCGCAATCCTGCAGGTTGGCTCTTTCCAGGCTGGCCTCGCTGAAGTCCACCCCCCGCAACAGGGTGCCATGCAGGTCGGCCCCTTCCAGCATGGTGCCCAGGTTAACCACGCGGATCCCGTTGAGGCGATCCCGCTGGTAGCCGCCTTTGCCGTCCAAAATGGGCCGGCCCAGGTGTTCGTCGCGGCGCAGGGGGCTGAGCAAGTTGGCGGTGGAGAGGAAGCGCAGGATCTTGGCTTTGCCGAAGCGATCCACGCCGTTGAGGAGCGCCGCCGTGCGCCCGGCAGCGATGGCCCGCTCCAGGGGCCAGTCGTCCAACTGCCCATCAGGGGAGAGAACCAGGTTGGAGATGCCCTCGAAGTAGGCGTCGATGGTCTGCTGCTGGGTGATGGTGTTCTGCTGGATGGTGAGGTCGCGGGAGATAACGTACTGCCGCCAGGCAATATAGGCGGCCAGGAGAGCGATGAAGATCTGCCCGGTAGCGCCGAACACCTCCCCCAAAGCCCCAATCGCCTCCCAGCTCAGGGATCGCAGGGTTGAGAGAACCCCACTCCAGACCACTGCTCCTGCCACGGCCAAGCCGAGGGCTGCTGCCGCCCATCCCAGGCTGGGCCACGTGGTTAGCCACTGCCAGAGATCGCGCCCAATCTGCACCCAGAGCGGCTGCCCCCACCAGCCGGCCAAGCCCAGCCAAGCCAGCACCGCCCCCCAGCCCAGGGCCGGCTGCCCCGTCAACCCCGCCAGCGCCAGCAGCCCCGCCGGGATCCCCAACAGCAGCAGATTAAGCAGGGGGCGCCCAGACGAGAGGGAAGCCAGCGGCAACTCTTGGGAGGAGCCTTCGCGGGCAAGGGCTTCTTCGGTCATGGCAAGGGTATACTCTAGGGGTAGCGTTGGATCTACAAAAAAAGCCTGCGTCAGTCCGTATTTGGAGTTGGGGAAGAGGGCAGGATCCCGCCTCTCGGGTTTGGTAGGATAGCCTCGACCCTCCTTCCTTCTCTGGCCCAGCCTGGTGTGAGGATGACTCCTATGATCGCTTCCTTATCGTTTATCCGTCTGCAGAAATCCGGCGAACACCAATTTACAGCAGTCCTGCCTGACTTGTGGTTGCAGCGTCATGGTTCCCCAACCCTGGCACGACTGGCCGCCTCTCTGCTGTTGAGCACCAGCTTACTGCTGGCGGCAGGAAGGGATCCCAGTTGGGCGCAAACTTCCCTGGACACTGGCCTTTTGGAGAAGCAGGCCCTGCCCCAGGCGCCACCGCTGCCGGACGACCGCCCGGCCATTTTTGTCGATGCCGCCAACGGCAGCGATACCCAAGGGGATGGATCCCGCAACAACCCCTTCAAGACCATCACCCATGCCATTGGACGGGCGCCAGCGGGCAGCATCATCCAGCTGCTGCCGGGGATCTACAGCGCAGAAAGCGGCGAAGTCTTCCCCATCCGCCTCAAGGCTGGCCTTATCTTGCGCGGGGACGAGTCCAACCTAGGGGAGGGCTACCTGATCGATGGCGGCGGCACCTACATGAGCCCGACCCTGGCCCGGCAAAATGTTGCTCTGCTGGCCGAGACCGGCTCAGAGGTGCGCGGAGTTACCCTGCGCAACCAGGGGCGGCGCGGCTATGCCCTCTGGATAGAATCGGCTTCCCCCCGCATTCTCAACAACAGCTTTGTGGGCAGCATCCACGACGGGATCTTCCTTGCCGGCGCTTCCAACCCCTGGATAGAGGGCAACCGCTTCTACAAAAATGGGGCCAACGGCATCTCCGTCTTGGGTACTTCCCAGCCCACCATTGTCAACAACCTCTTCCAAGAGACCGGCTTTGGCCTCACCATCGACCAGCGCTCGGCGCCGATGGTGCGCAACAACCGCATCCTGCAAAACCGCACCGGCATTGTGGTTGGCGGCAGCGCCCGGCCCATCTTGCGCAACAATCTCATTGCCCGCAACCTGGAGACTGGCCTGACAGCTATCACCAACGCCCAGCCCGATCTGGGCACGGCCTCGGATCCCGGCAACAACATTTTTGAGGGCAACGGCCAGTACGACATCCACAACGCCACCCGCGGCCTGCGCCTCAACGCCAACGGCAACCAACTGGCGGGCAAAACCAAAGGGGAGCTGGATCTAGCGGGCCAAACCACGGTTGCTGCCCTGCCCAGCAGCGCCCCACCACCCATTGCTGCCGGCGGCCTGACGCTGCCCAGCGCCCCCCCGGCTCCCAGCCGGGATCCCCAGCCGGCGGTGGCCAAGCCAGCCGAAACTTCCACAAACCTACCGGTGGTGGCGGTGCCGCAATCGACGGCCCCCCTTCCCCCTCCTGCAGCGGGCTCGGGAGGGCGTATTTTGCCCAGCGGCCCCAGCCAGCCGTCAAGCACGCAACCCCAGGAGTTTGTTGCCGTCCCCTTCACCCCCGATGGCTCTACCACGCCTGCCCAGCCGGTTGAGCCGGCTCCTGCCGCCCCTGTCCGCCAGGCCTCTGCAGCTCCCCTTACCGACATCACCACCCTGCTGCCGCCGCCGGCCCGCCGCCAAGCCAGAGAAAACCCTCCTACCTCCTCCTCTGCACCCTCAAGCTCGGCCCCAGCTCCTCCTGCTCAGGCTGCCGACAAGGACTCCGTCCCGCTGACGCGAGCGGCAACCCAGTTTCGCGTCTTGGTAACCCCCAAGGGCAGCGACGATTTGCAGCGGCTGCGGCAGCTCGTCCCCGAAGCGGTGGAGACCGTGTTCAACGGCAGGACGATGCTGCAGGCCGGCCTCTACGACAGCCGCAGCCAGGCCCAGTCAGTCCTGGATCGCCTGTTGGACGCCGGCTTTGACGCAGTGGCGGAGATGATCTTCCGTTGATATCACTGCCCAGGGATCCCCCCCGGCAGGATAGGAACTCCCCAGCAGGGGATGTATGATGCCTAGCACGGCTTTTTCCAAAAGGACTGCGGAGAAAGCCGTGCCGTCAGGTTGCTCTGGGGATCAGCCAGGGCAAGCAATGGGGAAAGTCCGGTGCAAATCCGGCGCTGTGCCGCAACTGTGATGGGCTAAGGCCCTCAGTCAGGATGCCCGCCTGCGGCTTTGGCTCACAGCTTAGCTCTTCCGCGTCGCACGGAAGCAGGAGAAACCGGATGAAAGTAATTGTTGTATGTCTCAGCCTTGGGCTGGGGAGCTGGAGTTTGGGGATCCCAGCCTGGGCGCAAGCGGTCTTGGACACCAGTCTTAGTGCCGAGATTTTCAATCAACCCGTCACCACACCGTTTCGCCGCCCTGGCTTGCTGCGGGACTCTTCGCGCCCAGTCTATGTCATCACCCGCCAGCAGATGCGCGAGCAAGGGGCAAGGACGGTGCAAGAAGCCCTGCGCTATCTGCCTGGGATCCTCAGCGATGGCACAGCGGGAACTCAGTTGGGAGCTCTTAGCTCTCAATTCATGCGAGGGGCGCGAACGGCGCAGGTGTTGGTGCTCTTGGACGGCCGCCCCCTCAACGATCTGGGCTTCTTTGGCGGGTTTGACCTCTCTCAACTCACCACAGATATTGTCGAGCGAATTGAAGTCTCTCCCGGTGGCGGCTCTACTCTGTATGGCTCGGATGCTGTTGGCGGCGTGATCAACATCGTTACGGTGGAGCCACAGCCAGAAACGGAGACGGTGCTGGAAGCGGCGGTCGGCAGCTACGGCCTCAATGAGCAAGGGATCCAAAGTCGGGGCCAAGCCCAGGATCTGGGCTGGGTGCTCAGCTATCGCCGTCTGAAAAGTAACAACGACTTTCCCTTTGCAATTGAGCGGCTGGGCAAGTCAGGCAAGCGGGAAAACTCGGCGGTGGAGTACCACAACTTGCAGGCCAAGCTTACCTGGCAACTGGCCAAAGACCAAGTCCTAACAGCCAACGCCCTCTACCTCAATAAAGCCTTTCGTGTGCCCAGCAGTGTGGAATTTCCCTCTCCCGATGCAGAGCAAAACACCAACGATCTGCTGCTGGATCTCAGTTGGCTGTGGACTCAGGCAACAGGATCCCTGCAGGCAAGAGTCTTTTTTGACGATCTCAACTACCGTTTCAGTGCTCCGCAAAGCCAGGGATCCCGCGACGTCATCCTGCGCAATGGCTGGGGATCCCAGCTGCAGTATGCTTGGCAAGCCGGCGAAAACCTAGAGGGAGCTTTGGGGGTAGATTATCGCTCCATCTCAGCTCGCAATACAACTTTTTCCTTTGCCAACGGTTCTGCCAATATCAACTACGACGATACGGTTAACCAGGGCGCCCTGTTTGCCCGCCTGGATTACAGCCCGGATCCCAACTTCCACCTTGATCTGGGCATGCGCCAGGACTTCAGCAGTTTGGCCAATGGCTCGGCCACCTCGCCGGCTGTGGGGATCCGCTGGACAGTGGCGGAAGGCACCACCTTGAGAGCCAACTACGCCAGCAGCTTTCGCACCCCCTTGATCTCGGAATTATTCTTTCGGCTGCGAGGCTTTTTTGAAGTGGATGGCAACCCCAATCTCCGCCCAGAGCGAGGGGAGAGCTTTGACGTTGGCTTGGATCAGAGCCTGGGAGATTTTGGCCTGCTGCGGCTAACGTTTGCCCACAACCGCATCCGCGATGGCATCACCTTTGTCAGCCTGGGGCCGCGCCAGGGAACCTATGAGAATATTGGGCTGGTCGAATACACCGGCCTGGAAGCGGCTTTGGATTTGCGTTTGGGGGAAAACTGGACGCTTTTTGCCAACTACACCCTCAATGATCCCATCATCCGCGCTGCACTTAACCCGGCCACAGTTGGCAAACAGCTAGCCTTTGTGGGAGCCGATAGCTTCAACCTAGGCCTAACCTATCGCTATGAGCAGGGCGGGTACGGCTCGATCTTGGTCCATCACATTGGGAGCTTTTTTACCAACAACTCCAATACGGAATCCCTGCCAGGCTATACCACCGTGGCTTTGCGGGGAGGGATCCCGTTGACTGAGGCCCTGAGCCTAGAGTTGGGGATCGACAACCTGCTGGATGAGCAGTATGAAGTTTTCCCCGGCTATCCCGGCGTTGGCCGCACGCTGAGGGTGAGCTTGCGGGGGCAATTTTAGCATCCTCTCGGGCTGTTTTTGGCTAACTATCTAGAACAAGCTGCCCTAGTGGAATTGTCTGCTTTGCAGTGGAGTTTGGATACAACTCTATGGTGAGCGCGACCAACTTTCCCTCTATTTCTCCATCGACAACTTTGGCTCAAGCTGAGTCTAAACATTGCCTTTGGGTTTGCACCACCTGTGGATCTCGCTGGGTCAACGGCCAAAAAGAAGGGATCAGCAAGGGAGAAATGCTCCTAGCTGCCTTGCAATCCCAAAGGCTCAATCCCCAACTGCAACTGAAGCCAGTTGCCTGTATGAGCGGCTGCAGCCACGCTTGTGTGGTTGCGCTGGCAGCCCCCCGAAAGATGACCTATGTCTTTGGCGATCTCGATCCAAAAGACGTGGAGCCAATCTTGCAAACGGCGGAGCTGTATTTGACAAAGCCCGATGGGATCCTGCCCTGGGCAGAGCGCCCCATCAAAAAGGGGGTGATTGCCCGCATTCCGCCAATCCAATAGGAGCAACCTATGGCTGTTTTCAATCCCTGGGTCACACCCCTAAACCAAACTTGGCAAGAGGTTTCCCCCATCGGCTGGACAACCGTTTACGAAGGGATCCCGGCTCACATCGACTGTCTTGGGCCGCTGCTCTATGAGCTCTTTCAGGAGCGCTGGGCCGAGATCCAAGTGGGCCAGGTGGTGGAGGGTGGCGTCCTGGAAGCGGCCTTCAAGGATCCCCCTACTCTCTGTGTGCTCTACGACGGCTACTTGACCGTGGCCACGGAAACTTGGCATTTGCATCTGTGTTTGGAGGAACACCAGGGCGGCCCCTACCGCAGAACTCCTCCTGAGCTGCGCCGCAAAAGATTGGTCGGCCGCGCCGCCCTCTATCGCCGCCTCAATCCGCAGGGCCAGCCTCGCCAATGGGGGATCCAGTTTTGGAACGGGGCAGAGGAATCGCTGCTGCAGATCTTTTTGCCCAGTCCCTTTTTGGGGCCAGGAGAAGACTACCTGCCCGAAGGCAAAGCCGACTATCAGCAGCTTTCCCTTTATGAACGCCTGCGAGCCATTTACGTCGAGGGAAAAGAGCGGATCCCTTACGCAGATAACCCTCTCAAGCGGCCCTATTTGGCGGTTTGCCGTTCCAGCCGCTGCTATCCTTCTCGCCACTATCAGCCGGTGGTGGAAGCTTTGCAATCGGCCCTGCGCGAGGCCAATCTGGATGTTCCGGTTATCACCTCAGGATGCCTAGAAGTCTGCCAACAAGGGCCGGTGGTTTTCTACTCTGGTGACCGCACCTGGTACAAGCAAGTCACACCCCCAGTAGCGCGGCAAATTGTCCAGGAGCACCTGCTGAACAAGTGTCCCTTAAAAGCTCACCTCTTTCCTGGGGATTAGCCTATGGTCAGCCTACAAGCTCTTGTCCAGTCCATCCCCAAAACCCGCCGCGGGATCCCGGAGGTCATTTGGATCCAAGCCACCCGCGATCTAGCCCAAGGTCGATTTTGGCCCAGCCTATTGACCACCATCGGCTGCCTTAGCAACATTGCCTATACCTGTACACTGCCTTTTGTAACTGTTGGCATCGTCACGGGCACCACGTTAACTCGCCAAAGGGCAATCGTCAGCGCTTCGATGATTTGGCTGGCCAACCAAATCTTTGGCTACACCTGGCACAACTATCCCCGTACCCCTGATTCTTTGGCTTGGGGGTTGGTCTTGGGGATCGGCACGGTGGGGGTGGCGTGGCTGGCCAGCTATCGCCCGCTCTTTTTCCAGCCCCACCCTGTCCAACCTCGGCAATGGCTGCGCAATTACCTTTGGATCCTGGTCATGCTGATCCTAGGGTTCCTTGCTTTTGAAGGGCTGATCTTGGCAGCCGGCCTGGTGCTGGGCGGAACAGAGGGCCTGACCCTGCCCATCTTGGGCAAGATCTGGTTGCACAACTGGCTGTGGACGGGCTTTTGGCTTGGGATCCACGCGCTGCTGGCCTGGGACAGAGGACGCCGCCGACTGGAGTTGGCGAGAGCCCACCTCAGCGGGCTGGGGTATCCCCAAGGGAGATCCAGGCCAGAATAGGGGTGACCTGCGCGCGAGGGATCCCTTTGCAGCCCGCTCAGCTCGACAACTCCCCTTTTGACCGGCTCGTGGACTACGTCCCGCTGACGCGATCGGCTTCCTGCCGCTTGCTGCTGTTGAGCGGCAAGGGGGGTGTGGGCAAGACCACCCTGGCCTGTGCCCTGGCCCGTCACCTAGCCCAGAGGCAACCAGAGCGCCGTCTGCTGTTGCTGTCCACCGATCCGGCCCACTCCCTGGGGGATGTGCTGGGGATCCCGGTGGCCGACACCCCCCAACCCCTGCCGGAAAGTGCTCCGCACCGCTTGCGCGAATGGCCCAACTTGCAGGTGCGGGCTCTCCAGGCCGAGGTGCTGCTGCAGTCTTTCAAGCAGACCTACGGCCCTGCTCTGGAGCTCATTGCCGAGCGGGGCAGTTGGCTGGGGCGAGAGGATCTGTTGCCCCTTTGGGATCTGGACTGGCCGGGGGTGGACGAGCTGATGGCCATCCTCGAGGTCAACCGCCTGCTGGCAGGCCAAGAGGTGGACACAGTCATCCTGGACACGGCCCCCACCGGCCACACCCTGCGGCTGTTGGAGTTGCCCGACTTTTTGGATAATCTGCTGGCGGTGTTTGCCACCTTCCAGGCCAAGCACCGCGAGGTTGTCCAATCCCTGACGGGCACCTATCGACCGGATGAGGCCGATGCCTTTTTGACCCGGCTACAAAGTGAGCTGGAGGGAGGCAAAGCCCGCCTCACCGACCCGGAGAGCACCTCTGCTTGGCTGGTGCTGATCCCGGAGCCGTTGAGCGTGGCGGAGACCCGCCGCTTCTGTCAACAACTGCAAAGCCGCCGTGTGCCTGTGGGGGGTCTTCTGGTCAACCAGGTGCTGCTAGGGACGGTGGCGGCCGCAGGGGAAAAAGCGGAAGCAACCCCCAGCCGCCCCTCGCCTCTCTACCTGGCCCGCCAGCAGGAGCAGTGGCGCTGGCTAAAAACGCTTCAAGAGGAGCTGCCTGGCTATCCCATCTGGGTTTGTCCCTATCAACTGGAGGAGCCGATTGGGCCGACGGCCCTGGACAAGCTGGTGCAACAGCTTCGCCCCTTGCCAAAGGTGCTGCCGCAGTTGGCAGGGATCCCCGCCCCGGGGGAACTCTCCCCTTCGCCGCAGCGGGACGAAGTCCTTGGGATTGCTTCTGGGCAGAGCCAGGCTTTGGGCCTTCCAGATTTTTTGGCCCAAGGGATCCGCCTTGTGCTGGTGGGGGGCAAGGGTGGGGTGGGCAAGACCACGGTGGCCGGGGCCCTAGCCTGGAACCTGGCCCAGCGCCATCCCGACCAGCGGCTCTTACTGGTCTCCATCGACCCGGCCCACTCACTGGGGGATCTGTTTCAGACGAAGCTGGGTCAGGAGCCGCTGCCGCTCTTGCCCAACCTGCTGGGCCAGGAGATCGAGGCGGCGGCAGTGCTGGAGCGCTTCCGCCAAGACTACCTGGAGGAGGTGGCGGCCATTTTGGCAGGCGAGGGGACGGCAGGGGTGGAAGTCCAGTACGACCCCCAGGCTTGGCGGCAGCTTTTGCAGATGCCCCCTCCCGGTCTAGACGAGGTGATGGCCCTGCTGACGGTGCTGGAACAAGAAGCCAGCGGCCAGTTCAACCTGGTGGTGGTGGATACCGCCCCCACCGGCCATCTCCTGCGCTTTTTGCAGATGCCGCAGGCCCTAGAAGGCTGGGTGAGCCTGGCCCTGAAGCTGTGGCTAAAGTACCGCGACGTGGTGGGCAGGCCGGAATGGGCGCAGCGGCTGCGGGATCTCTTGGCCCAGGTGCGCCAGCTCCAGCGGCGGCTGCGGGATCCCCAGTTTGTTAGCTTTGTCCCCGTCTTCAACCCCGAACAGGCAGTTCTGGCCGAAACCGAGCGTCTTTTGGCGGAGTTGGATGCCCTGGGGATCCCCCATCCCTACGCCGTTCTCAATCGGGTTTGGCTAGAGGACTCCACCCCCTTGGGAGAGGCCCTCCGCCGCCGCCACCAAGCCCTTCTGGCCCAGCTCCCCCGGCGATTCTCCCAACAGGCCATCTTGATCATCCCCTTCGTGCATCCTCCCAGCTTGGAGAATATCGGCTCCTACTTATTTGCTCCCCAGGAGCCCTAACCTGGGGGTAGATCTTGCTCACCCAAACGGTATGGATCCCAGACTGGAAGAGCGCGCCCGCGAGCTGCGCGCCCTGCTGCAGAAGGCCAGCATCGCCTACTACGTCCACGATGCCCCCATCCTGGAAGACAGCGTTTACGACCGCCTCTACCGGGAGCTGCAAGAGCTGGAGCGGGCTTACCCCGAACTGGTCACCCCCGACAGCCCTACCCAGCGGGTGGGAGAAAAACCTGCAGAGCATTTTCCTACTGTCTTCCACCGCATCCCCCTCCACAGCTTGGAAAATGCTTTCAACCCAGAAGAGCTAGAGGAGTGGCAAGAGCGCCTGCTGCGAGTTTTGGGCCGCGACAGCGAGACAGAGGAGGAGCTGGAATACGTCTGTGAGCTGAAGATCGATGGCGCCGCCTTGGCCCTGACCTACCTCGATGGTCTTTTGGAGCGGGGCGCTACCCGGGGGGACGGTCAGGCCGGAGAGGACATCACCCCCAACGTGCGCGCCATTCGTTCCATTCCCCTGCGGCTGGCGACGGCAGATCCGCCTCCCGTTTTGGAGGTGCGGGGGGAAGTCTATCTGGCCCTGGCTGAGTTCGAGCGCATCAACCAAGAGCGCCGCTCCGCTGGGGATCCCCCCTTTGCCAACCCGCGCAACTGCGCCGCCGGCACCCTGCGCCAATTGGATAGCCGCGTTGTCGCCGCCCGCAAGCTCAGCTTTTTTGCCTATGCCCTCCACTGGCCAGAAGGCTGGCCGAGCGGGGATCCCCCGCAAACCCAGTGGCAGTGCCTGCAGCGGCTCAAGGAGCTGGGATTGCCCGTCAATCCTCTGTCCCAGGTGTGCCGGGGCTTGCAGGAGGTGATCCAATTTTACGAGCGGTGGCGGGGTGCCCAGCTCCCCTACGCCTGCGACGGCGTGGTGGTGAAGCTCAACTCCTTGCGGCTGCAAGAGGAGGCCGGCTTTACACAAAAATTTCCCCGCTGGGCCATTGCCCTCAAATACCCTGCCCAAGAAGTTCCCACCCGCATCCGCGCCATTTTTGCCAGCGTAGGACGTACCGGCGCCGTCACCCCGGTGGCAGAGCTGGAGCCCGTGCTTCTGGCCGGCACCACCGTCAGCCGCGCCAGCCTGCACAATGCCGATCGCCTCGAGGAGCTGGATGTGCACATCGGCGACACGGCCATCGTGCGCAAAGCCGGGGAGATCATCCCCGAGGTGGTGGGGATCCTCAAAGAGTTGCGCCCCCCCGACGCTGTTCCCTACCGCCTGCCCAGCCACTGCCCCGAATGCCACACCCCCCTGGTTCGCCCTGCCGGCGAGGCGATAACCCGCTGCCCCAACCCAGACTGCCCGGCCAAGATCAGGGGGGAACTGCAGCACTGGGCCAGCCGCGACGCTTTGGATATCGAGGGCTTAGGGGAAAAGCGGGTAGCCCAGTTGGTGGAAAAGCTGGGGGTGCGCACCGTGGCCGACCTCTACCGCCTCGCCCCGGAACAGTTGGAGAGTTTGGCAGGGATGGGATCCCGTTCCAGCCAGAAGCTGGTGCAGGCCATTCAGCGCTCCCGCCAACAGCCCTGGGAGCGGGTGCTATATGGATTGGGGATCCCCCATGTGGGGGTGGTGACCGCCCAGACTTTGGCCCAGCATTTCCCCGCCCCAGAACTCTTAGCCCAGGCCAGGGCTGAAGACATCGCCCAGATCTACGGGATAGGGGCGGAAATTGCCGAGGCGGTGGTGGCCTGGTTTGCCGATCCCGCCCACCAGAAGTTGTTGCAGGAGCTGGGGGAGCTGGGGATCCCTGCCCTGCCCCAGCAGAAGGCCCCTGCTGTTTCCCAGGTGCTGGCCGGGAAGAAGTTTGTAATCACTGGCACCTTGCCCACCCTCTCCCGCCAGCAGGCCAAGGCTTGGATTGAGAGCCGCGGCGGCAAAGTGACCGCCAGCGTCAGCCGCCAAACCGACTATGTGGTGGTGGGGTCGGATCCCGGCTCCAAGCTCAAGCAGGCGCAAGAATTGGGGATCCCCCTGCTGAGCGAAGCGGAGCTGTTGGCCCTGGAATCCGGTGATCCGCAGCCTTGACAGGGGTAGATCCCCAGAAAACTTGGGGAAAGTGGGTTGTTCTAACGGCAGGGATGATTTATGATTCAACTCTAGTGAGGAGTGGACGCCAATAGGGGGGAAGCGAACGAAACACGGACAGTTCCTTCCCCTTTTTGGTTGCCAACAAAGGCCGTCACACCCCCCCGAAAGCATCCAACTTAACTGAAAGATCCCTTGGCCTTCGATAGCCATCTTTGCCAGGGCCGGGTAAGTTCTACTATGATGGGATCAGCGGAGACGCATGTTTCCGTTCACTCCTCACACCATCTGCCGCTCGGCGTTCAGTCGGGCGGTTTTTCTGTAGACCTGTCTAGGGGGGTCACAGTTATCTCACAAGAATCTCTGAGCACTTCGCCTGGGAACAAGCCCAGCGGAGATGCTAGACTGATAGACCAGTGAGTTCCACCCGCCTCGGCATTCCTACACTCTCATAGCCGATTTGCCCCACGCTTTGATTTGTTTGAATGTCCAGTCTTCCTCTGGCTTTTGCCGGATAGGATAGCCAAGAACAAGCAGCAACGAGGATCCCATGGCCAAATATGACTCCCACTTAAGGTGCTCCTTCTGCAATAAGTCCCAGGATCAAGTGCGTAAGTTGATTGCAGGGCCGGGGGTCTACATTTGTGACGAGTGTGTGGAGCTCTGCAACGAAATTTTGGATGAGGAGCTCTACGACGGCAACCCTCCTGCTACTGCTGCCACTGCCCCTGCCCCCAGTCGTCGCGAAACCACCAAGAAATCTTTTCGCAGCCTGCCTTCTCTGGCGCAGTTGCCTAAGCCGCGCGAGATCATGCGTTATCTTGACCAATATGTGATCGGCCAAGAGAAGGCCAAGAAGGTCTTGTCGGTGGCGGTGTACAACCACTACAAGCGCCTAGCGGCCAAGGCCAACCCCAGCAGCCTCGGAGCTGCGGAGCTGGATGAGGTGGAGCTGCAAAAGTCCAACATCTTGATCATCGGCCCCACCGGCTCCGGCAAAACCCTGCTGGCCGAAACCCTGGCCCGCATGTTGGATGTGCCCTTTGCTGTTGCCGATGCCACCACCCTCACCGAAGCCGGCTACGTCGGCGAAGATGTGGAAAACATCCTGTTGCGCCTGCTGCAGGTGGCGGACATGGATGTGGAAGCAGCCCAGCGCGGCATCATCTACATCGACGAAATCGACAAAATTGCCCGCAAGAGCGAAAACCCCTCCATTACCCGCGACGTTTCCGGCGAAGGGGTGCAGCAGGCTTTGCTGAAGATGCTGGAAGGCACCATCGCCAACGTGCCCCCCCAAGGCGGACGCAAGCACCCCTACCAAGACTGCATTCAAATCGATACTTCGAATATCCTCTTTATCTGCGGGGGCGCTTTTGTCGGCCTAGAGAAGGTAATCGAGCAGCGCATCGGCAAAAAGTCGATGGGCTTTATCAAGCCAGGGGAGCAGCTAGCAGTTACCCGTGAGCAGCGCATGGCCAACGCCCTCAAGGCTTTGGAGCCGGAGGATTTGATCAAGTACGGCATGATCCCCGAATTCACGGGACGAATTCCGGTGGTGGCCACTTTGGATCCGCTGGATGAGAAGGCGCTGGAGGCCATCTTGACGCAGCCTAAGAATGCCATTCTCAAACAGGCGCAAAAGCTGTTGCGCATGGACGGGGTGGAGCTGGAGTTCGAGCCGGCTGCCATTTCTGCCATTGCCAAGGAAGCCTACCGTCGCAAAACGGGGGCGCGGGCGTTGCGGGCCATTGTGGAGGAGCTAATGCTGGATGTAATGTACGAGGCGCCCTCCCGCCGTGACCTAAAGTACATCCGCATCACCGCCGAGATGGTGGAGCGCCGTTCCACGCACGAGCTGATCCCTCACCCTTCCACCCTGCCCAAGCCTGAGTCTGCCTAGGATCTCAGCCCTGCCCGATCCCTGCTGCGTCAGCCTATGATTGGTGTTTGGTTTTGAAGTAAAGGGCAAGGGGGCGCATGGGGCGAGCGGATCGCGAGTATGCGGTGATCGGTCTGGGACGCTTCGGCACGAGTTTGGCCCTCACGCTGATGGAGCGGGGGCACAATGTTTTGGGGATCGACCGCAGCCGGGAGATCGTGCAGCGTCTGGCGGATCAACTGACGCAGGTGGTGGCTCTGGATTCCAGCGATGAGGATGCGCTGCGAGCGGTGGATATTCTCTCCTTCGACACGGTGGTGGTGGCCATCGGCAGCGATTTCGAGAGCAATTTGCTGACGACGGTGGCCCTCAAGAGCTTAGGGGTGCGCAACGTGGTTTGCAAGGCTTCGACGGAGCGGCAGCGCTCGATTCTCTTGCGGGTGGGCGCCGATCGGGTGGTGTTGCCGGAGCAGGAGGCGGGCCGGCGTCTGGCTCAGGTGTTGACGGCACCAGGGATCCTGGATCAATTGGAGCTGGAGCCGGGCTACGGCATTACCGAGCTGGAGGTGCCGGAGGCGTTGGTGGGCCATACGCTGGCGGAGTCAGACTTGCGTCGCCGCTTTGGCATCACGGTCTTGGTGGTGAAGCGAAAACAATCGTTGGTGGTCTCACCGCCAGCAGACTACCTGTTGGAGAAGGGAGATCTGCTGGTGGTGCTGGGGGCCAATACCAATATCTCGCGGCTGAACGAGATGTAAGGGGGGATCCGATGAGAGAGGGTTGTGTCCCGCCGTCGCAACCCGAGGGGGCTGGGGGCTGGGGGTCTGCCCGAGCTGCGGGAAGCCCTCGCCTGATGCTGCCTCAGTCCTCTTGGATCCCGGCCAACCGCTTGCATCGGCTCGTTTTTGGGGACAGGCGTCGCCCGCTGCCGCCGCCTCTGCGCCTGGTCGCAGGGTTGGGCCTGCTGGCGGTGGTGGGAACTTTGCTGCTGATGCTGCCGGGGATCGGGCGCGGAGATCCCTTGAGCTGGAATGAGGCGCTATTCACGGCCATGTCCGCCCTGAGCGTAACGGGGCTCTCGACGATTGTGGCGGCGGAGGATCTCACTCTGCTTGGCCAGATCGTCTTGCTGCTGTTGATCCAAATTGGCGGGGTGGGCTTCATGGTTTTGGCGGTGGTGGTGTTCCAACTGATCGGGCGGCGCATCTCCCTGCTCAACCGCTTGGCGCTGTGCAATTCGCTGGGCCTGATCGATCCGGGGGCCATTCTGGAATTGACGCGGCGGGTGTTGATCGGGGTCACCCTGATCGAGCTGGGAGGGGCCCTGCTGCTCTGGGTGCATTGGCGGGATCTCTACGGGCCAGGTCGGGCGGTTTTTCTGGCCATTTTTCACGCCGTGTCAGCTTTCTGTAATGCGGGGTTCGACCTATTTGGGCAGGAGGGGATCCCTACGGATGGCCTGTCGCTGGCGATCTTGGGCGCTCTGATTTTTATCGGCGGCTTGGGCATCCCGGTTTTGTCGGATTTGTTAACTTGGCCGCGGGGCCACCGTCCCTCTCTGCACACCCGCATCACTCTAGTTGTGGTAGTGGTCTTGCTCTGCACAGGCGGCTTGGGGATGTTCTTGGCCGAGAGTTTGCCCGAGGGATCCCTGCGGGAGCTGAACTGGCCCCGCCGCTTGGGCCTGACGTTTTTTCAATCGGTTTCGGCTCGTACCGCCGGGTTCGCCGGGATCCCCATTGAGGATTTGACCCCGGCAAGTCGGTTGTTGCTGATGGCTCTCATGTTTATCGGGGCAGCTCCGGCTTCTATGGGGGGTGGCATCACCACCGGAACCTTGGCGGTGTTGGTGCTGGCCCTGTGGGGCTATGCCCGCGGCCTGCCCAGCGCCCAGATTGCCGGGCGCAGTTTGGATCCCTCGATGGTGCGCAAGGCGGCGGCGGTGCTGACGGTTTCTCTGTTTGTGGTGCTGTTGGCGGCCTGGCTGATCTTGATTTCCCACGGCAACAGCAGGCTGGATCCGGTGTTGTTTGAAGTGATCTCCGCTTTTGCCACCTGCGGTCTCTCGACGGGGTTTACCGGGGAGCTGAACTTGTTTGGCCAACTGATCATCGTTTTGGTGATGTTCTGGGGCCGCTTGGGGGCACTGACCATCGTCTTGGCTTTGGCCCAACAGCAGCCCCGCCCGTTGGTGACCTACCCTGAAGAGTCGATCCTAATCGGTTAGCTAAGGCAGTCTTCGTTAGACTGGGTATCGGAGTTCTCTGTCTCTCGCGTTGCCAGGAGCCATCCGTGTCCAAGTTCCTTCTCATCGGTTCTACTGAGCCCTTCAGCGGCAAGTCGGCAGCCATCTTGGGTTTGGCCAAGCATTTGCAGCGGCAGGGGGTGCAAGTTACCTACAGCAAGCCGATTGGATCGTGGGCTAGAGAGGATGGCTCCCCGGAAGGGATGGATCCGGATATGCGCTTTGTAGCGGAGACGCTGCGGCTGACTCAGATGCCTCCCATGCTTCTCCAGCTCAACGAAGAGGCGTTGCTGGCTCACATCCAGCAGTCGCTGGAGAAGCTGGCCCCCGCCTGCTCCGTTGCCCCTCTGCTGGAGTTTGCCGAGGGATCCGCTGCGGATTTGATCCTGCTAGAGGGCCCCGCCGATCTCTACGAGGGAGAGTTGTTTGGCCTCTCCTTGGCCAAAATGGCCCAAGCCCTGGATGCTCAGGTACTGCTGATCAACCGCTACCACTCCCCTTTGGCGGTCGATTCTCTTCTCTTTGCCCACCGCCAACTGGGATCCCATTTGGCCGGCGTGCTGCTCAACGATGTGCCGCCCGACCAGATGGAGCCCACCAAGACCACCGTTCGACCCTTCCTGGAGGCGAAAGGGATCCCGGTTTTGGGCATTTTGCCCTCCCACCGCATTTTGCGCAGCATCAGCGTCGGCGAGCTGGCGCGGCAACTGGAGGCCGAGGTGCTCTGCTGCCCAGATCGCCTGGATTTGATGGTAGAAAACATCGCCGTGGGGGCGATGAACGTCAACTCGGCCTTGAAGTACTTCCGCAAGCTGGAGCACAAGGCGGTGATCACCGGCGGAGACCGCACCGATATTCAACTGGCCGCCCTGGAAACTTCCACCCTCTGCCTGATCTTGACCGGCAAGCTGCCTCTGGATCCCCGCATTCAATCTCGAGCAGAAGAGCTGGAAGTGCCGATCCTCTCGGTGGATCTGGACACTTTCACCACCATTAACCGCATCGAACGGGTTTTTGGCCAAATTCGCCTCCATGAGGAGGTGAAAGTCCGCTGCATCCAGGAGCTAATGTCAGCAAATTTTGACTTTTCTCGCCTCTATGCTCATTTGGGCTTGACACAACCCCTAGTGTCAGCGGCGGGCACCTAAAAAAATCATTATCAGACCTCTCTACCCCTAGTGCTTAATTAGATATTTTTCCAAAACTAAGCACTATACCTGATCAAGATGAAAATAAGCTCTGTTCTGGTGCGCTGGCTTCTAGTGTCTGATGCTTTCCAGCATCTGCAATGATTTCTGCAAAAAAACGCAGAGATCTCTCGCCGAGTTGGCCTACTCGCTGAATTGGGGGGATATCATGCGAGTATTCATCACCTCAACACACCACTCCTCCCCCAGGTTTTCTGGGGGTTTTTGTTTGCGCTGTTTTGGCAGGAGTTCCCTATCTCTATACCCTAACGGGGCTTATGCTGCTGATGGTGTGAAATAAGGCTTCGCTGACGCTGTTTCCACTAAATATCTACTAAGTAGTGGCGCTGACAGGCCTGGGGGGGTTAAGATCCAGTGTCTGTTGTCGAGCAGGGATCCTGAATGATGGCCCAAGTCTCACGGATTCACAACCGTGGAGGAGCGCGCCCTAGCCGTCCGGTTGCTTGCCCCCACAGCGGCATCTTCACTGACGGGGGCTGTTCCCCCAATCCGGGGCCAGGGGGATGGGCGGTGGTGGTGGTTGAGGATGACCAGATTGTGGAAGAGTTTTGGGGAGGGGATCCCGCCAGCACCAACAACCGCATGGAATTGACCGGCCTCATTCGGGCCTTGCAATACTGCCGCGATACCCAGGACAACCGCATGGACACCATCTACAGCGACTCCCATCTCTGTGTGCAGACCTACAACGATTGGATGGAGCGCTGGGCAGCGCAGGGGTGGCGGCGGCGCACGGGGCCGGTGGAAAACCTGGACTTGGTGCAAGAGCTGTATCAACTGAAACGGCAGTGCCCGCAGGTGCGGGTGGCCTGGATCCCGGCCCATCGGGGTCTGCGCTGGAACGAATATGTGGATGGGCTGGTCGCGCGCGCCCGATCCCGGTAGGCATTTCAAGTAACAATTTCTACATATTTTGGTGGGCGGGCCTGGGATCACAGACAGCCTTCGAGTTTATCGCTTATGCTCAAGAGGACGGCTCGTTGCAGGTGTGGTATGCAGGCCCAACTTTATCGTCGCCCTCGTCCGTTCTCCCTGACATTGATGGCGGTGGGGGGCTCTTGGCTTTTGGGCTCCTGTCAGCTCAGGGCACCCCAGGTGCAGTTGCCCGGCGATGTTCTGCCGGAGACGGCGCTGGTTCCCCAATCGGCACCCCTAGTGTTGGCCTTTTCCACCAAACCAGAAGAGGCGCTGCGTACCCACCCTGACCTTTTGGCCCGTTGGGAGAGCTGGACGGCAGAAGCTTGGGCCAGCACCGGCCAGGAGTTCTCCCGCGAGGAGATCCAGACCTGGGCCGGGGATCAATTCACGCTGGCGGTGGTGATCCCCAACCTGGTGCCGGGGGCTGCGGAACCGATGCCTGGGATCCTCTTTGGAGCCAGCACCCGCAACGCCGATCTGTCCAGGCAATTCCTGGCCCAAGTGCGGCAACAGGCAGAGGCGGAAGGGGCCAACTTCGAGCAGCGCCAGGAGCAAGGGGTGACTCTCTACGTGCAAACCAATGGGGAGCCGGGCGAACGGTGGGTGACGGCTGAGTTTGGCAGCCGTTTCGTGGCCCTGGCCAACGATCCCAAGGTGATGGAGCAGGCGATTGCTGTCTATCGCGGCCAGGCGGAGCCCATTAGCCGCGCCGAAGGCTTCCGCACTGCCGTGGGCGATCTCTACCAGAAGCCGGGCACCTTGGCTTTTGCCTACTTCAACTTCCAGGCTTTGCAGGAGGATCCCGAGTCTTTCCGAGATTGGACGCGGGACTGGGATCCGGCAGAGCTGGGATCCCTGCAGCCGCTGCGCTCTTTGGCTATGGCTGCCCACTGGCGGGAGCAGGGCCTGCAGATGCGCCTACTCACCCAACTGGATCCCCAAACCCCGCTGCTGGGCAAGTGGCAGACTGCCCGGGGCGAGCTGATCCAGCGGCTGCCCGGCAGTGCCCTGGCGGTGATCACCACCCAGCAGGTTGCCCAACGCTGGCAGGCGGTTGTGTCGGAGCTGGAAGAGGATCCCCAGGCCAAAGAGTCCCTGGATGAACTGCGGGCCGAGTTCCGCACCAACACCCGCCTGGATCTGGATCGAGACCTGATGGCTTGGCTGGATGGGGAGATGGCCTTGCTGGTGGCGCCCGATGCCCAGGCCCACCCCCTCTTGCAAGGCATGGGGGCGGCTTTGATCATCGAGAGCAGCCAAAAAGACAAAGCCAACGCGGCCCTGGCCCAGTTGGATCGGCTGGCTCAGGAGTCGGGCGCGCGAGTAACGGAAGCCGATGGCCAGGTAACCTGGGCGGATCCCTTGTTTAACCGTCCGCTTCTAACCCGTGCCTGGGAAGGCAACTACCTGATGGTTACCACCAGCACGGCGGCGCTGCAAAGCCTTGCCCAGCGCCAGGGCAATCTGCTTCCTCAAACCGAGCCGCTGAAAACCCTCTACAACCAGTTGCCCAAGCCCAACTACGGCTACTTTTTGCTGAATTGGCGAGGCCTCCGCACGGTGCTGGAAGCCGCCTTGCCAGGTGGGCTGGCCAGCGTAGAGCCGGAAGCCCGCGAGCTGCTGACCCGCATCGATGGGGTGGGGATCACCAGCTACCCCGCCGGGGAGCACGCCTTTGGGCTGGAGCTGCTGGTTACCGTTCCGCCCAAGCCACAGCCGTAAGCTCCTTCTCCCCTCTCCCAGAGGGAGAGGGGCCGGGGGTGAGGGCTACAACCGGATCAGGCCGTAGGTGAGGGCGTAGCGCACCAGCTCGGTGCGGCTGCTGGTGCCCGTCTTGTTGAGGAGGCGGGTGACGTATTTTTCCACGTTGCGCACGCTGGTTTGCAGTTGTTTGGCAATTTCTTTGTTCATCAGACCTTCTGCCACCTTCTCCAACACCTGCTGTTCCCGCGGCGTCAGCTCCACCTTAATCGGTGGGGGCAAAGGAGTTGGGGTGAGGGGCTGAGAGGGACTGGTTGGGGGGAGAGTTCGCTCCGACAGCAGGGCGCGAATCGAGGCCAGCTCGCGGGCCACCACTTCCGAGGGGCTAGCCGCGCGCGAGCGCTCGATGAGATTGGAGACAATGGCCACCAGCTCTTCCGGATCGAAGGGCTTGGGCAAGTAGGCATCGACGCCGGCCCGGTAGCCCTGGATGCGGTCGGCAGTCATGCCTTTGGCGGTGAGGAACACCACCGGCAGATGGCTGTAGGGCTCGAGTTTTCGCACTTGCGCCAAAAATTGGTAGCCGTCCATGCCCGGCATCATGATGTCGGAGATGATCAGTTGCGGTTGGGCCGTGCCGAGAAGCTGCAGAGCCTGCTGGGCGTTGGCAGCCGGGATCACCTCAAAGCCGCTGTCTTCTAGGTAGGCTTGCACTGCCTCCCGCAGACCTGGCTCGTCATCTACCAACAAGATGCGGGCCAAGGCAGGTTCGGGTTTGGCTTGAGCGGAGGGGGCCATTGGGCAGCTCCTGGATAGCTTTCAAGATTTTGGCTGGGAGAAACACCCTTGCTCACATTTTCAAGCTCTACTGGGCCGTGGGCAATCTGAGGCGAAAACAAGAGCCTTGGGGGGAGCTGTCCACGCGAAGGTCTCCTCCCATCTGGGTGGCCAAGTCGCGGCTAATGGCCAACCCCAGCCCCTGTCCTGGCTTAGAAAGATCCGCCCGAAAGAAAGGGTCAAAGATCCGCTCCAGGTTCTCGGGGTGGATGCCGGGGCCATTGTCACAGACGGCGATGGCTACTGACCGCTGCGAGTCAGGTGAGCAATCCTCAACCAACTCCACCTTCAGCCAAATCTGACCTGGGGGCGGGGTATATTTGCAGGCGTTGTCGATTAGGTTATCCAGCACCTGCCGCAGGGCGCGCGGATCGCCTTGTACAGGGGGCAGCGAAGGGGGCAGAACGGCCTGAAAGCGGTGTCCCTGGGTTTCCGCCAGGGCTTGATAAATGGGGATCCACTCCCGCAGCAGGTCAGGCAAGGAGAGGGACTGAAGTTGGAGAGGAGCCGGGATCCCGTCCAAACGCTCGAACTCCGCCAGCAGATCTTGCAGATGCTTGCACTCCTGTTCAATGCTCAGGCCAATCCAGTGGTTGCGATCTTCTGGGGGCAAGCGTTTTTGTAGTAACTTGGCCAACGTGCTCAGAGCGGTGAGAGGGTTGCGCATCTCGTGGAGCAAGGTGGAGAGCTGCTGCGCAGAGAGAGTTACCCCCTTGACTCTGGGATCCCCAGCTCCACAGGCAGGCTCTGGCTCTGGATGGTGTTCGGCAACTTTTCTGGCTCTCGGCATGGATCCAATCTCTAGACTCTCCCGGCGCTGGCAGATCGATCCTAGCCCCATCTCCCCTGCGATCCGCCATAAGGATATCGGGATGAGAGCGGGATCGGTGGCTCATAGCTGGCGGGGCAGGTAGATGTTGAGAATTTCCCCCCGGTGGGCGCGGTGGCGCACGGTGAGGTAGCCCCCCAAGGCGCGGAACAAGGTTTGGGTGACGGGAAGGCTGAGGCTCACTGCACCCGTATCCGGCTGCACGACCAACAACTGCCCAATGGCTTGGGGAGATTTGGGCTCTGAGTCGGCAGCGGCGTTGCTGGCCTCAGGTGTGTTGACCTGAAACTGGAGTTTGACCAGCTCGCCAGCGCTGACCAGCTGGGCGCGAATGTGGCTGCCGGCCGGTGTGCTGCGGGCAATGCGATCCACCATGCCGAACAGCACCGCTTCCAGCGCCTTGGGATCGCTGACCACATCCGGCAGCTCGTCGGGGATCTGCAGCTCCAGTTGGGATCCCCGTCGTTTCACCTGCTCCTGCCAGCGAGGTAGGTTTTGCCGCACCAAGTCCACCAACGCAATGGGCTCTAGCTGGAGCCGACGCCCTTCGCCGGGAGTGGCAGCGGGCATCACCGTTTCCGTGGCCTGGAAGAACAGCCCGAAGCGGTTGATCTGCTCGGTACATTCGCGATCGATTTTCTCTACGTATTCCCGTACCCGTGGCGGCAGGTCGCGCCGCTTCAGAATGAGACTGACCAAGGTGCGGATGGTGCTAAGGGGGGTCTGGATCTCGTGAATGAGAGCCCGCAACAGTTCTGCCTCCGAAAGGCTGCTCTGTTGACCAGAGGACTGGCTCTGGGGAGAGGAATCTGTGGGGGAAGGGGGAGAGGAAGCTGCCGAGAGCCGCCCCTTCTTGGTGTCTTCTGGCCGGGTTGGGGGCGCAGGGGAGTTCTCCACCTCAGCTCTGGCAGGGGGCAGGCAAGCGGGCGAGGAGCCCGATTCGGCCAAGTTCCCTAACAAAAGAAGGCTGCTGAAGCGGGCCAGCACCCGCACATGCGGCTGCATCAGTGGATAGTGGATGGCCAACTCTCGCCAAGCAGCAAGCTGATCCGGCCTGCCCTGTTGAACCCGCTGCTCCAGGCTTTGCCAAGCCCGATGCACCACCTCCGGCTCAAAAGACACCATCATGCCTCTTTGCCGCGTGTGGGGGTGATACCCTTGGGCGGCCACCGCCGAAAAAACAGGGGTGAGCACCAGCAAAAAAGGCTCCTCCACCAAGGGATCCCGCGGCAGGAGAGGGATCACCGTCTGGCCAGGGGTCAGGATCGACTCCGGCGACAGATCGGGGGTAAACAGCCAGGGGGCTTCGCGGGCCGGCTCTTGCAGCTTCAGGTTGGGTTCTGGGGCGTCGATGGGCAGCGGCAGCTGGGGCAGCGGATCCCGCACCACCCAGGGGGGCCACCAAGACACCGGCCCACCGATCACCACGCCAAACCGTCCCACCTCTTGCCATAGCTGGAGCAGGGCTGCCACCGTCTGCTGCCACGAGCGCTCTCCTGCTCCCGGCAACCATTCTGGCAAAGGCAGAGCAGCCCACAAGGCTTCCATCAAGGACAGAAATCGGCGGCTGTTCACAGATCCCTTTGTCCCACCCTTCCCCTGTAGGCTAGCGGTTGTGGTGCTCCCAGGACAGCGGAAAACCTCACCTGCTCCAGGGCGGATCCCCGCCTTGCTCACCCAATCCGTCCATCCGGCAGGGTTGCCCCGCGCAAATTGGCACCGCTGAGGTTAGCCGTGCTTAGATCGGCTCGGGTCAGGATCGCGTCGCCGAGATCGGCGTTTTCCAGGTTGGTGCGCCCCAAGTAGGCGTCCACCAGGTTGGCATGCCTCAAATCGGCCCCGGCCAGATTGGCCCGACTGAGATCCGTCCGCGCCAGCTTGGCCGAGCGCAGGCAACTGGCGGAAAAATCGGCCCCGGCCAGATCTGCCTCACTCAAGTTGGCTTCTGTCAGATTCACCTGGCGCAGTATCGCCCCCTTCAAGTTGGCCCGCATCATCTGCACTCCTTGCAGGTTTGCTCCTGTAAAGGCAGCCCCCCTCAGGTCGGTCTCGCTCAGGATGGCTCCCTGCAAACAGGCCTGCTGCAGATTGGCCCCTTGCAAGTTGGCCCTGAGCAGGCTGGCCTCTTTGAGATTGGCCCCGCTCAGGTCGGCCCGCGTCAAATCCGCTCCCGCCAGGTTGGCTCCGCTCAGGTCGGCGCGGCTGAGATTGGCGTTGCGCAACACCGCTCCCCGACGACTATCGAGTCGCAAGTTGGCCCCCCGCAGACAAGCCCCCCCCAAGTTGGCGCTGGTGAGGTTAGCCCAGCGCAGATCCGCATCCAGCAGATTGGCATCCAGCAGCAGGGCCAGGGTCAGGTTGGCCCCATGCAAATCTGCCCCCTGCAAAGTGGCGCCGTGCAACTGAGCATCTCTGAGATCCGCCTCGCTCAAGTCCGCCTGGCTGAGGTTGGCCCCACCGAGGTTAGCCCCAACAAGGTTGGCCTTCTGCAGCTTGGCCCGCCCCAAAAAAGCAAAAATCAAATTGGCACTGCGCAGGTTGGCTTGCGAGAGATCCACCCCGATTAAATCGGCCCGGCTTAGATCCAGGGCGGCTAGGTTTTCGCCCGCAAAGTTAGTGCGTCCTGCCCGGTAGAGGCGGAGCAGCTCCTTGGCATCCATAGGTAGAGAGGGGGAGCTCAGATGAAGCAGTGAGGGGGGATCTAACTGGTGGCCATTCTAGAAGAAAATCACGACGTTTCCCTACCGCTCTGCGCCGCCCTCACCCCAGCCCCTCTCCCAGCCCTCACCCCCAGCCCCTCTCCCAAAGGGAGAGGGGAGTTAGAGCGGCGCGTTGGCGACAGCGTATGGAATTCGAAGGCGATGGCTATGAGTGCTAGACGGGATCCCCAAACAGGGGGTTGGCTCTCAAACCAGTCCGAACAGACGGCGCTCTGCCTCTTCCATACGTTCCAACAGAGCAGCAAATTTCGTAGAGATCTCCTCCACTTCCTGCAAAAAGGCGCGCAACGCCTGGTACTTGAGAACCAAGGCTTCTTCCAGGCTACAGGTTGGGAACTGCTCATCCAACGCCTGGCCCAACTCGCTCAGGGCCTGTTCGATAGCCGCTTTAACCGAGCTGACGCTGCGCCGCACCAGACGCATCACCTCCTGCTCTAGCTGCGGCTTTTGCCGAGTTAGCTCGCTGCTGGCCAACACCTGTCTCAGGGAAGCATAGGGATCCACCAGCTCGCCAGGCACTTCCGGCAGAGCGTGTTCTCCACCGCCGCCGCGAAGGGGCTGCACCAGGCGCCACTCCGATTGCTCCAGCTTTTTCAAAATCCCCCTGAACATTGCGGCGGATCCCTCGACATCCCTCAAGAAGCCGCGCAACACCTGGTGTTTGAGCGTCAGATATTGGGCGGGATCCTCATCCTGTAGTCCTTCGTCCAGAGCATTGCCCAACTCGCTCAGGGTGTTCTCGATGGCCACCATCAGGGATCCGGCGCTGCGATGGAGCAGTTGGCGGCAGGACTCTGGGATCGCCTGTCGGAGGTCAGAAGAGGGGTTGGGCGATGTTGCCAGAGCTGTAAAAGCCGGAGACCCTATAGAGGGATCCTCCCCATCCTCGACCCAAGTCATGGGGGCGCCAACAGCATCTTCTGTATCGAGCCAATCGAGAGCGACAGAGGCGGGCTCGGCAGCTAACCCTCCACCAGCGGCGGTTTCTGGGGGCACAGAAACGTAAAGAGGCTTCAGCATCTGCAGCACGGCATTGGCGGCTTGGCCATCCTGATCAGGCTCCTGCGACTGTTGCACCGCCTCCTTCAGCCGAGTTTCCAGCTCTTGGGGGGAATTGCAGGCCCTATAAAGGGCTGTGAGCAGCTCATCCAGGCTGTAGCGCCGTAGGGCCGCCAACCCCTGCAGAGTGGGCTCTACTTTGTGGTACAAAGCCGTGAACAGAACCAGCTTGACCCGCAAAGGGCTGGCTTGCCGCATCACCCCTGCCCGCAACTCGAAGGGATCGTAGTCTTGCTTTTGCAGTTGCAAGCCCCCGTACTTCAAAGACAAGACAGGCGAGGGCTGAGCCCAAACCGATGGATCTGCTTGCGGCTGTTGATACAAAGGCTCCAGCTTGCTCAGCAGCATCTTGGCGATGCGGGCATACTCGGCTTTTTTGTTGATGCGGCTGATGGCATCTCGAAAGCGCTGGCCCAGAGCATCAAGGGTTGCGTGCTCACGGCAGAGCTGCTCCAGGAGTGCCTTCAGGTCTATTTGGCTCAACTTGCCGACATCGCCTTCCCAGGTGCTGGTGCAGGCAAAGTAAACCAGCTTTTTGACTCGGTCTGCGTACCCGCCCCGCTGCACTTCTTGCACGACAAGGCCCAGGGGATCCGAGACTACCATAGGGAGCTGCCAAGCAGGAGTATGCCGAATCTAAGCTTACGAGGGTCTTTGCGGTTTTTGAACAGGGCTGGGTATCTTGCTGGGCAGAATAGCATATCCTTCCCAGGCAGAACCCACCTGTGTTTGCCCAGGGATCCCCCCTGGAGTTTAGCGGCCTATTTTTTGCAGGGCTTTTTCCACCCGCACCACATGGCGGTTCAATCCCAGGTTTTCCGCCGGGATCCCCAGGGCCAGGCCCACCAATTGCGGCACATGCAGGATCGGGATCCCCAGCTTGCGCCCGATCACCTGCTCCACCTCCGGCTGGCGCGAGTCCAAATTGAGGTGACACAGGGGACAAGGAGTCACCAAACAATCGGCTCCCGCCTCGATTGCTTCGAGGAGGTGCCGGCCTGCCATCGAGAAAGACTGCTGCGGGGCATAGCTGGAAAGGGGCCAACCGCAACACTGGGTGCGCCCGCGATACCAAACAGGGGTGGCCCCCAAATGCTCGAAGAGATCTTCCAGCAAACGGGGATCCCGCGCCACGTCAAAGCGGGAGATATCGTAGGCCCGCAACAGATAACACCCGTAGAAGGCGGCGCAGCGCAGCCCCCACAGAGGCCGTTTCACCTGTCGGGCCAATCGCTCCAGGCCGTAGTCATGAACCAGCACCCACAGCAAATGGCGCACATCGCCGGTGCCTTCGTAGCAGCTCTCACAGCTTCCTTGCTGGCACAGGGTTTGCACCCGGTGAAAGTACTCAGGATCCGCGGTTTTCGCAGCTTTCAACTTTTCATTCACGCGGCCCAACACCCCCTGGCAAGTGCTGCAGTGGGTGAGCATCGGCAACCCCAATGCCTCTGCCAAAGCCAGGTTGCGGGCATTCACCGTATCTTCCAGCAGCTCCGATTCTTCCTTGAAGGTGCCGGAACCACAGCAGGAAGCTGCCTCCAGCTCCACCAGTTCGATGCCCAAATGCCGCGCGATCCGGTTGGTAGAGTCGTACAGCTCGCGACAAGCCCCCTGGGCCACACAGCCGGGGTAGTAGGCGTAGCGCCAGGATGAAGGGAGGGCCGCAGTCATGAGAAGAAGCGAAAGAGCACTGGGTTTGCGATTGAGATGGGGGCTCTGGTGAACAGAGGCTAGCGCCTATTCCCCTTCAGGGGGCGCTGCTGTCTTGGCATCCCAAGCAGCCTCTGCCCCGTAAGAGTCGATATCAATGGCCTGGGAGCCCCCCATAGCCAACAGGGCCAGTAGGGATCCCAACTGCCACCACACCAAGCCTGCCGTACTCAGCACCAGGATTCCACCCACCCAACTGGCCAGAGTCAGAGACAGGCCAAAGACGTTCAAACACGCCACCACAAAACCAAGGGTAAACAAACAGCAGAGACCGTAGGTGAGGATCACCCCAGGAGTCCGGTAGCGAATTGTTGCCTGGCTATCTCGGTTGAGCTGCCAAAGGGCTACCTGGTATTCCAGCTTATCTTTGAAAATGATGCCGAAGATAAGAGCAAAAAAGCTAAGCAGGGCAATGGCGGAGTAAATGGGGGGATTAACAAAAGAACTGGAGAAGTTGCCGCCAGCGTAAAGGGGTTCCATGGGCCTCACCTCGGTTCGGGATCCAGGCTTTTAGCTTAACATTTCTTAGTACTAAAGATATCTAGGCTGCAACGAAGATTTGCCAAGGCGGTTCGGATGGCACTAGAGTAGCGTCAAGTCTTGCCAGCCCGTCGTCTTTTGCAAGTGTCTTGGGTGAGGTCATCATGCCGCTTATCCCACAGGGGTTGCGCCCCCATTGTCATCTCCTCCGGGCAGGGATCCCGTTGGTTGGTGCTTTGGCTTTGGGGGCCTGCTGGAGCAACCGCATAGGTGCCGAGTTGCCCACATCGGCTCAGAATCCTTTTCCCCCCATCCCCACCCCACCACCGCCCCTGCCTTCCCCCAGTGGGACTCCGGGCCTTCCCCCCTGGTGGCCCCGCGCACAATCGCCGGGGTGGAAAGATTCTCCCTATGCGGGGGTCTTGTCTGGCTTTTTGCAGGGATTGGCGGCCCAAGGGGGAGCGCTCTCACAACAGGGGATCCTGCTGTGGACGCCGCAGGGGGAGCTGTTGGCGGAGCACCTGCTGGATCGGCCTTTGCCGGTGGGGGCCTTGGATCAGTTGGCCATCAGCTTGATGGCTCTGGAGACTTGGGGCTACGAGCATCGCTTTGAAACCCGGTTCTACACCACAGGCCATCGGTCAGGCCACCGCCTGACGGGAGATTTGATCCTCGTGGGCAGCGGGGATCCCTATTTCACAGAGGCAAATGTGGCCGAGCTGGCCCGTCACTTACACAGCCTTGGGATTCGCCAGATCGACGGGGATGTGAAGGTGGTGCCCCCCTTCCGTTTGCTGGGCCAGCCCGATCCTGTGGCCGGCGCCCGGCGTCTGGCAGAGCTTCTCAGCGGTACCCAACAGCCCCATCCGGTTGCCATTGGCGGCTCTGTGTCGCTCCTGAGGGATTGGCCTGCAGATGCCCATTGCCTGGCCGTCTACACCTCGCTGCGCCTGGGATCCCTGCTGCAACTCCTCAACGGCAGCAACGACCGGGCCATGGCAGAAGCCCTGTTGGCGGAGCTGGGGGGCAAAACGGCCCTGCTGGAGTACCTGCGGCAGCGATTGGTGGCTCAGCCCATTGCCCGCCTGGATCCCCAAATGGCCCCTGCTGAGCAAGACATCCGCCTTGGAGAAGGAGGGCAAGCACTGTACCTCTCCCCTCGCGCCCTAGCTCATCTCTGGGAACACCTGCTGGATCTCACAGATGGGGATCCGACTCGGATCCTGCCCAGAGCAGGCATCGGCCACAGCACCCTGAGGGCGCGCACCTTGCCCCCAGGTACGACTGCCCAGGTGGGATCCGCTGCGGAGCGGCTGATGCTGATGGGGCAGTTGCCCAATGGCCACAACTTCATCTTGCTCAACCACAGTCCCGATCTGGGCGTTTTGCGCCGGCAACAGGATCAGTTCCTGCAGCAGGTGCTGGCCGTTGGGGAGCCTCTCCGCTGAACTGTGCCCCGCCCTCACCCCCAGCCCCTCTCCCAGAGGGAGAGGGGACAGCATTCAGGACTGAAAAAGGCGGGAATAGAGCTGCTGGTGGGCTTGGCAATCGCGCTCGTTGAGGGGGGCGAAGCTGCTCAGGGCAGGCCAATTGAGAGCAGGATCCCGCCGGACAACCGGCAGGATCTCCTGCTGCACCACGGTCTCAATCGGCTCATACAATTGGGCCAGCAGACTTTGCCCCTCGCTATGCCCCAAAGGCACCAAGCGCACCGCCGCCGAGACCCACCCGGTGAGGGAGGCAAACAAAAAGGCCCGTAGGGTATCTTCCAGCCCAATGCCTGCCTGAGCACAGATCCAGCCGAAGGCCAAGGGATGATGCCACGGCTCCCCCACTGCTTGGGGGACGGAGATTCCCCAGGTGCGTTCTGCCAGTTGAGTCAAACGCTTCCCCAGATCCAAGCTGGCTTGCCGCGGCTCCGCCGCCCAACGGGTGGCTTGCAATTGCCGCTGCAGCTTCTCTACTCCCGACGGGGATCCCGCTTGCGCCAAACGGTGGGCCAGGGCACAGGCTCTGCCCTCAATGGGGGCCAAGCTCATGTGCAAAACCCCCAGCAGATACTGCTGCACCCCGACCCGATCCCGAAGTTGACCCGCCTGAACCGCCGTTTCCAAACCCCACGAGTGGCAATAAGCACCAATCGGCAGGGCAGAATCGGTAAGCTGCAGCAAAAGATAGAAAGCGTTGCTCGATCCCCGCGAAGCAAGTTGGGAGAAAGGTTCGCCGCGCATCTTCACGAAGCTTTAGCGGGGGCGGATCAGGCCGTAGCCGCCGTGGTTGCGGACGTAGATGACGTTGATCTCGCCGTTTTCGATATTGCGGAAAACATAGAAGTCGTGATCCACCAGCTCCAACTGGTGCAGCGCTTCTTGAACTGACATGGGAGGCATGGCGAAGTATTTGGTGCGCACCACCTCAGCCGGCAACTCCGGCTGCCGTTCGGTATTAAGCGGATCGGTAACAGGCTGCTGGGACACCGCCCAAGAGGTTTTGGGGGCGTGGCGGGTGCGGTGCACGCCATTGCGTTCTTTGTATTTGCGCAGCTTGCGGGCCAGCTTGTCGGCCACACGATCGATGCTGGCATAGAGATTTTCGCTGCTTTCTTCCGCCCGGATAACGGTGCCATTGGCGTAGACGGTCACTTCGGCAGATTGGCTGGCACTGATACGGGGGTTGCGGGCTACCGATAGATTGACATCAACCTCACTGGTGATCTGGGCAAAATGGCTGACAGCACGCTCAATTTTTTCTTGAACGTAGCTGCGGATGGCGTCGGTAATCTCGACGTTCTTCCCTTGGATCACAAGCTTAGTCATGGAGACTCTCCCAGTTGTATCGGTTTACGCCTAAAGTTAGCGCCTTACCCTCGCAAAGGATCCCTAGAAAACAGCCCCCACCTCAGGCATGATCGCGGCCCGGCAACTTGCGAAAAGGGGCCATGCAAGCGGCACTAACCTCTTGGGTTAAGTCTAAGTTAACACCTCCCCTCGGGTTCCCGACCAGGAGTTAAGAATAAATTTAGGCTGTCTTAACTCTTGATGGCTCGCACACCAGTGCGATTGCTCGGGCAAAGAGGGATCCCTAGAATTCAGAACCCTAAGTTAAGTTAGGTGGAGAAGGTATGAAGCAAAGGGCTGGAGAGAGCAATCTTGCCGGCGAAACTTGAAATACTTTCTTTTGCTAACACTTGAATTCGACTCTGCGGATCGGAGAGGTGAAGGATAGATGGGTAAAACTCTCCCAACAACGCTCGCTATTGTCAATACCTAAAAGAGGGAGCCGAGTTGTTCAAGGAAACTCCCATGCAGTCGAGAAAAGCAGCGGCTGCTGAACCGGCACCTTCCCCCAGTCCGAATATCCCTCTATTCTTCCCGTCAATATCCCTCTATTGGGTCATTATACAACCTGGTGTGGGCCGCAGCGGCAGGGGACGCTTTGTCTGGCCGGGGCAGAAACTGACAGAGAAGATGAAGAAGTGCTAACTGAAATTAAGGTTTTTATCAAGATAGAGTTTCTGTGAAGCCATCGTTCCCAGAAGTAGCAGGTCTGAGAAGCTGTTTTTGGCCTCTGGGTTGGTGGCCGGTTCTGCTAGGGTTAAGGCCGGTTTGTGGGCAAGAAGTGGGGTGAACTCGGTGGGCAAAGGGATCCCGTTGCAGGCGGCGGCGCTGTTGGACAGAGCAGAAGCGGCTCTGCAGGAGCGCTTTCAGGCGATGGACCAGGTTCTCAGGGAGAACCTGGCGCGGGTGTTGCGGGCCTTCCACGACCAGCAGGTGGGATCCCACCACTTTGCCGGCGTATCGGGCTACGGCCACGACGACCGGGGGCGAGAGGTGTTGGATCGGGTGTTTGCCCAGATCATGGGCTGTGAGGCGGCGCTGGTGCGGCTGCAGATGGTCTCCGGCACCCATGCCATTGCCTGTGCTTTGTTCGGGGTGCTGCGCCCGGGGGATGAGCTGTTGGCCATCACCGGCCCCCCCTACGACACTCTGGAGGAGGTGATCGGCCTGCGGGGATCGGGGCGGGGATCCCTGCGGGAGTTCGGCGTTACCTATCGCCAGTTGGATCTGCGGAAGGGCGATGTCGATTGGCAGGCTCTGAAAACCGCTCTCAGACCGCAAACCCGCCTGGTGCACATCCAGCGCTCCTGTGGCTACAGTTGGCGGCCCAGCTTCTCCATTGCCCAGATTGCCGAGATGATCCAGATCGTCAAAGCACAAAACCCGGAGGTGGTGGTCTTGGTGGACAATTGCTATGGCGAGTTTGTGGAAACCCAAGAGCCAACCCATGTGGGCGCCGATCTGATCGCCGGATCCCTGATCAAAAATCCAGGCGGCACCCTCGTCCCAGCGGGGGGCTATGTGGCGGGGCGGGCCGAGCTGGTGGAGCAGGCTGCCTGCCGGCTGACGGCGCCGGGGATCGGCTCGGAAGGCGGGGCCACCTTCGATCTCAACCGGCTCCTGTTTCAAGGGTTGTTTTTGGCCCCGCAGATGGTGGCCGAAGCGGTCAAGATTGCCCACCTGGCCGCCCAGGTGTTTCACGATCTGGGCTACCCGGTCTCGCCTCTGCCACAAGCGCCCCGCACCGACATCATTCAGGCCATTCAACTGGGATCCCCGCAGAAGTTGCAGGCTTTTTGCCGCGCCATTCAAAGCAGCTCGCCGGTGGATTCCTACCTCACCCCGATCCCAGAAGTGATGCCCGGCTATGCCGATCCGGTGGTGATGGCGGCAGGCACTTTTGTTGCGGGCAGCAGTGCTGAGCTCTCTGCCGACGGGCCGATGCGGGATCCCTACACCGTCTATTTGCAGGGGGGAACCCATCTTGGCCACGGGCGGCTGGCCCTGGAAGCCGTCTTACAAGCTTGGGATTCCCTGTGAAGTTACCCACCCGCCCCGGCAAACCAATGGATAAAATTGAGGCGTGGTTTTGGCTCATAGGGGCGGGGAGTCTTGTCGATGTTGAGCTTGTGTCGTTCTTTCGCACTTCCCCGCCGCTGGGGATCCTGTTTGGCCCTGAGTCTGGTGGCGCTGGGGCTGTCCAGCAGTTGTCGGTGGTTGGATCTGCTGCAAGAGAGGAGCGCGCAGGTGGGATCCTCCCTTGCTTCTTCTCCCCTGTGGAGAGATGGCCGAACCCTGGCGGGAACCCTCAGCCCTGAAGATCTGAGCAACCCTCAGGATGGCAGCTTTTGGGATGAGATTTCGATTACATCTCAGCCGGGGCAGATCCTGATTGCGGCCCTGGAGAGCGAAGATTTCGATGCTTACCTGGAGCTGGTGGATGGCCAAGGACGGGTGATCGGCTTTGACGATGACTCCGGCCCAGATATAAATGCCTTGTTGGCGGTGCGTCTGCCAGAGGGCGGCACCTACACCCTGCGAGCCACCAGCTTTGAGCCAGAATCCACCGGCAACTACCGGCTGACCTATGTCCTCACCCAGATCGATTGGCAGCAAACTCCATCAGGCCGTCTGCAGGAGGGATCCCTGCAGCACCCCGAGGATGGCAGTTGGATGGACGAATATCCCATTGCCGCTCGCGCCGGCCAGATCCTGATCGCCTCCCTAACCAGCGCCGACTTCGATGCTTTTTTGCAACTGTTGGATCCCAGCGGAGAAGTCGTGGCTTGGGATGACGACCAAGGCGGCGGAACCGATGCTCTGATGATTGCCTTTCTGCCCCGCACCGGCACCTATACCCTGCGGGCCAACACCTATGGGCCAGGAGAAAAAGGGGCTTATGAGCTGCAGTACACCTTACGCTAGCACCCAGGCTCGTCAAGGTTCTTCCTCTTCTGGTGAAGGAGAGCGGGCAGTTTTTACCTTAAGGCCGATAGGGTGATGACCAGATTTTGACGGGAATCGTTATTTTTTCTATAGTTATGCTAAGTAGCGGTGAAAACCTTGCGAATTTTGCGCTCCCCTCTCCCGCTCCAAAGGGGAGGCTACTCATCTATGGCGGTGCAGGGCGCTGCGGAGATGTTTTAGACCGGCTTGAAATGGCTATGGCTAAGGTTAGCAACCTCTGGTTTTCTTCAAGCTTTCTGAACAAGGATGGTCGGCACTTACTGAGGTTTATGGGAAAGCATGACATCTTATCCTAAGTTGTGACGGAGCTGAAATATTGCTCTCACAGGTGAGGTCTTTTTTCTAGAATCAGGTCAATGGCCTAGACCATTCTTTTGCAGCTAGCCCCTATCCCCACAAAATGGATGCCATGACTCCTGAAATGGTACGCCAGTTTTGGTCTTTGGTCAGCGAGATTGGCAGGCCAGATTGGCTCACAAAACGCGATGACGACTTGGTGAATCTGCTTCTGAGCGCCTGCCAGAGAAAACATGTCCTCAGCAGTGTCGATGCCTCGGTGCTCAATCGCTACATCAGCATTCGCTTGCCCTTGATTCGCGATATCCTCGTTGAGTGAACGACTCCCGGCACTCATCTTCGTTGAGTAAACACAATTCACAAATACAGTGCGGGGCTTCCCGCCGATTAAGCTAAACCGAGAGAGGACAAGGCTTTCCCAATCATGCTGACCGCGCAAATCACCTTGCTGGTCTATGGAGCACTGCTTCTAGTGGGCGGAGTAATTGGCTACGTGAAAGGCAAAAGCTCTAAGTCTTTCATCGCGGGACTGGTTGGGGCTGTACTCAGTGGAGTGAGCCACTGGCTGCTGGGGGTGGATCCCCGCTGGGGGCTGGGCCTAGGCTTGGGGACAACGGTGTTGGGATCTGTCGTCTTCGCCCTGCGCTATCGCAAAACCCGAAAGGTTATGCCCGCCGGCTTGATGGTGATCCTGAGTTTGGGAGCGGCTGTCCTCCTGGGATTGAGCCTTGCATCGGCCTAGGCGACTTCTGGTCACGCTGCTGGGTCAGAGTCGATTAAACATTCGATGTGGTCGATCTTCAGCTCTCGCCCCGAGCGAATCTCTTCCATCGGGGATCCACAGTGGGGGCAAGCGTAGCGACGGCCCATTTCTGGCTTGTACTCTTGGCCACAGGGATGGCAATAAGCAATCAGCGGTGTTTCCCGGATGATTAACTGGGATCCCTGCAGGAAAGTGCCCTGGGTTTGGGCAGCATAGGCAAATTGCAGGCTGGCCGGCTCCACGCAGGTAAACTGTCCCACCACCAGATGCACCCGGGCGATCTGGGGCTGCCCGGGCTGACTTTGCCACCAGTCGCGCAGCGTTTGGATCAAGGCGCGCGTCATGTCGGTTTCATGCATCCCCTACCTCCAGTCGCCGACCATTTCCGGTGTCGCCTCCGGGTGGATGTAGGCAGGCTTTTCCCGGCGCGGCAGTTGTCCGGATACCACCAAGTGGGCCAGCGTATCGCAAATCACTCGGGTGGCCATCAGGGCTGTGATGTCGCTGATATCGTAAGGGGGAGAAACTTCCACCACTTCTAGGCCACAGACGGGTGCTTCCCGGACAATGCGCTTGAGCAAGTAAAGGGCCTCCCGCGGCAGCAGCCCACCGGGTTCCGGCCAGCCGGTACCCGGCACAAAGCCGGCATCGATGCAGTCGATATCGAAGCTGATGTACACGCAATCGGTGCCGTCTAGGGCTTTTTCGAGGGCAAAATCGGCGGCTGCATCCAAGCCCATTTCGGTGATATCGGTAACGGTAAGGATATGAGTGGCCCGCTCCCGGCAGACCTTCACCCCTTGCCGGGGCACTTGCCAGCCGCCAATGCCCAGTTGCACGAGGTTGTGGGCAGGCGCATTGCGGATATTTGTGGCATGAAACCAAGGACAGGTGTGCATGCGCTCATCCAAGTCGGTTTCTTGGGTGTCCACGTGGCGGTCGAAGTGGATGATGCCCATTTTTTTGTCCCCCAGGTGCCGACAGATGCCGCGCACTGTGGGAAAGCCAATCGAGTGATCTCCGCCCAGGATAACGGGAAAAGCCCCAGACCCGAAAATATGAGCTACCCCTTTGGAGATTTGGTCGAAGGATTTTTCGTTGTTGGCCGGGATCGTAAAAATATCCCCGACATCGCAGAGGGTGATCTGCTCCCGCAAATCGACGCCAAACTCAAAGTTATAGGGTGTGTATAAAGCGGAAATGCGCCGGATCCCCTGCGGGCCAAAGCGGGTGCCGGGCCGATAGGTGGTGCCGGAATCGTGGGGTACGCCCACCACCGCCACATCGTATTCCCCAACCTTGCGCACATCCTCCAGGTATGGAGCCTTGAGAAAGGTATTGATGCCGGCATAGTGGGGCAATTCGCCCCGGGAAAAGGTGGGGATCGAGCGATCGCCGATACTGGCTGCCGCTTCTAGGCCAAACTCTAAGCCGCGACTCACCTCTTGCTGCCAGCCGGAGAGAGAAAGCCCCGCCTCCTTGGCCAGAGCGGCCTGGGCTTCGCTGGAAAAGTCGTTATTCGCGTTCGATTCGGTGGTCATAATGGGATCCCTCCTTTAGGTGGTGTATTCGGCGTTGATGCGCACGTAATCGTAGCTGAGATCGCAGCCCCAGGCCATGCCCTGGCCGGATCCCTGGTGGAGATCCACCGTGAAGGTTACCGGATCCCCCTTCAAGTACTCAGAAGCCGCCTGGCGATCAAAATTCAGGGGCATGCCCGCCTGCATAAGCAGAAAATCTCCCAAGCGAATCTCCAAGCAGCGGCTGTCAAAAGGGATCCCGGCCCGACCGGCGGCGGCGGCCACCCGTCCCCAGTTGGGGTCGTTGCCAAAGGCTGCCGCCTTTACCAAGGGAGAGCTGGCGATCACACGGGCCATCTGCCGAGCCGACCTGTCGTCGGGGGCGCCTTGGACGCGGATTTCCAGCAGCTTGGTCGCCCCCTCCCCGTCGCGGGCAATGGCCTTGGCCAGATGGACGCAAACTTGGTTGACCATCTCCGCCAAAGTTTGGGCGGCTGCTGTGCCGGCTTGAATAGCCGGGATCCCGCTCCGGCCATTGGCCAGGGCCAGGAGCATATCGTTGGTGCTGGTATCCCCATCCACGGTGATTTGGTTAAAGCTGAGGTCGGCAGCTTGCTGGAGGATCTGCTGCCACAGATGGGGATCTACAGCCGCGTCGCAGGTCAAGAAAGCCAGCATCGTGGCCAAGTTGGGATGGATCATGCCGGATCCCTTGGCAATGCCCCCCAGCCGGACGGTGTACCCGTCGATCTCGGCCTCTAGGGCAACGCTTTTGGTCACCAGGTCGGTGGTGAGGATGGCACGGGCAGCACTCTCCCCTCCTGCTGGCGAGAGGCTGTCGATCAGGCGGGGCAGGGCTGCCTCAATTTTGGCCATTTCCAATTGCCGCCCGATCACCCCCGTCGAGGCCGTGAGCACCTGTTGGGCCGGGATCCCCAACCGTTCTCCCACCCAGAGGGCCAGTTGGGCGTTGTTGCGTTCCCCTTCTTCTCCGGTACAGGCGTTGGCTTGGCCGGCATTGCAGAGAATAGCCTGCACCGGCTGCCCTTGGGCGAGGATCCCTTGGTTGTAGGTAACACAAGCGGCCTTGACCTGGTTGGTGGTAAAAACACCCGCCCCCACCGCCTCGCAGTCAGCAACGATCAAGGCCAGATCCGCAGCTCCTGAGGGCTTGAGGCCGGCGGCCACTCCAGCAGCTCGAAACCCTTGTGGGGCAGTGACGGCACCTTCAACCGGTTTAAATTGGGATCCCATGCGTTCCTCGGCCAGGTGAGGGTCGGCAATATCATAGCGGCTTGCGGCTCGGGTTTGGGTTCAGGGCAAGTTTTGCCTGAGAAACCTTCTGAAAACCCGTCCTGAGGGCAAAAGTTGTAGTTCTACTAACCAAGCAGAGGCGGCAGAGAGGGTTATTTTTAAAGTATGGGGTGTGCCTGTGTAACCTTCTCTCCTCTTTGCTGGATTTGCAAGGTACCCTCTTGTCCCCTCCCCTAGGAACTGCAAGCCATGCCTGCCCCTGTCATTACCCTTAGCCATGTCAGCAAGGCCTATGCCAATGGCACGGTGGCTTTGCAAGACATGAACATGACCATCCAAGAGGAGCAGTTTGTCAGCTTGGTGGGGCCATCTGGCTGTGGGAAAAGCACGGTGCTGCGGCTGATCGCAGGGCTGGGTGACCTAACCACCGGCTCTATCGAATGGGGGCAAAACACCTCCCAAGGAGAGCCCAAATTGGCCTTTGTGTTTCAGGAGCCGGCCCTCATGCCCTGGGCAACGGTGATGGACAACGTGCGCCTGCCCCTGAAGTTGGCCGGTGAGCCCAAGCCAAAAGCCGATCGAGATGTTCTGGAAGCTCTAGAACTGGTGGGCCTACGGGGGTTTGAGCGCCATTTTCCCCGCGAGCTGTCCGGCGGTATGCGCATGCGGGTTTCCATTGCTCGCGCCTTGGTAACCAAGCCGCAGGTGTTGCTGATGGACGAGCCTTTTGGTGCTTTGGACGAGATCACCCGCAGCAAGCTAAACAGCGAGCTGCTGGAGTTGTGGCAAGAAAAGCACTGGACGGTCATCTTTGTTACTCACAACATCTATGAGGCTGTCTATCTTTCCAACCGCGTGGTGGTGATGGCGGCTCGTCCGGGCCGGGTGGTAGCCGATATTCCCATCGATGCCCCCTATCCCCGCTCGGAAGAGTTTCGCACCTCAACCCTTTACAACGACTACTGCCGTGAAGTGTCGGCTCGTCTCCAGGAAGCCATGTATGGCGCGGCTCAGGAGCCTTATCTGCGTCCCCTCTCGGCCGGACGTTCGCGCTGACGGGATCCCTTCCTTGACGGTGTTCCCTGTTGTGTAGAGCCCCCTTCCTCATCAACCTCAGGATATGTTCGATGCTTTCCTCTCCCTTTTCAATTGGCTGTATCGCCGGCTGGGATCCCTTGGCGCGGCGGAGCGCTTGTCTCTGCCTTGGCCGGATTGGGCTCCGCCCAGGCTGACCGGAGCGGTTAGAGAACAACTCAGGTTCCAACCCACGGCTGCCGCTGCTGGGCCGAGTGCTGCGCCGGCAAAGGGGTTGGATCTGGGCCGCTGGTTCAATCTGGAGGTGATGGCCCCCGTTATTGTCGGGATCCTCTTTTTGGTGGGCTGGGAAGTGGCGGTGCGGGTGACAGGAATGCCCCACTATCTCTTGCCGGGGCCGATTTTGGTGGCGCAAACCCTTATCCGCGACTGGGGAACGCTTTTTCCTTCTCTGTTGATTACTCTGCAGATCACGGTGGTGGCCTTTTTGGCCGCCACCGTATCCGGGCTTGTGCTGGCGATTGTGTTCACCCAGAGCAAGTGGATCGAGCGCAGCTTTTTCCCCTATGCGGTGCTTTTGCAAACAACGCCCATTGTCTCCATCGCGCCGCTGATCATCATTTGGCTGCGCAACAACACCTTTGCCGCGATGGTGGTCTGCGCGTGGATTGTGGCTTTTTTCCCGATTCTTTCCAACACCACTCTGGGGTTGAACAGCGCCGATCACAACCTGCTCAACCTGTTTCAACTGTACAAGGCCAATCGTTGGCAAACCTTGATCTACCTGCGGCTGCCCAGCGCCATGCCCTATTTCATGGGGGGCCTGCGCATCAGCGGCGGCCTTTCTTTGATTGGGGCGGTGGTGGCGGAGTTCGTGGCTGGTACCGGTGGGCAGCGAGCTGGGATCGCCTACCAGATCTTGATCTCCAGCTTCAACCTGCAGGTGCCGCGCATGTTTGCAGCCTTGATCTTGGTTACCGGCTTGGGGATCCTGATCTTCATTTCCCTAAGCGCTTTATCGGAGAGGGTATTGGGCAAGTGGCACGAGAGCGCCATGCGCCGAGAGAATTGAACTGTGACATACTCCCGCACTCCTGCTGGCGCCTAGAGTGCAGGCTTTGCCAATAGTGACTCCTGCCATCGCAACCGGCTCCGCGCCGCTGCCGCTGTGGGTTGCTATCGAAGGGGGATGAACTCGGTGCGGCCAATGATTTGTTGGCCTTGATCCGAGAGGGCATAGTTGATGAAATCGGCCACCGCAGGGCTGGTTCTCTGAGGTGCTACCAAAAACACGTTGCGGGCCAGAGGATAGCGGCCACTTTGGATAGCCTCGCGGGTGGGCATCTGGCCGTCGATGGGCACCATCCTCACCGTTTGCTGGTTCTGCACCTGATCCACGGTGCTGTAGGTGATGCCGTCTTCTCCCAAAGCCCGCAGGAGAGGGGTGGTGACATCTTCGGTGGCGGTGGTGAAGTAGGGCGGGTTGTCGGGGGCAAAGGGCAGCCCCAGCAACACCAGCTCTTGGAAGACAGTGTAGGTGCCGCTCTGGGGGGCGCGGTTGAGAACGCGAATTGGGCGATCCGGGCCGCCCACCTGACTCCAGTTGGTGATCCGACCCTGGAAGATATCGGCCAATTGCTGCAGCGTCAGGCCGCCTTTGTAGGGGTTGTTCACCCCCACCGCCACCGCCAGGGCATCTTTGGCCACCGGGATCGCCTGCAAACCGGCCTGCACTTCGCTGGCATTGAGGGGGCGGGAGCTGGCGGCCATCTGGATGCGCCCTTCCATCAGGGCCTTGAGGCCGGCATTGGAGCCGTTGGGTTTGCCATCCGGGATCCCGTAGGTGAGGGGAATGCCGGGGTTGCGCTGGCTGTAGCCTGACTTCAAGGCCAAGACAAGGCGAACCATTGTGACGCTGCCATCCATCTGCAGCACCGCCGGGTTGGGCAGGGAAGTGTCCAGCTTAACCGGGCCGGCAGGCAGATTGGGGGCTTGCGCCTGGGGAAGGTTGGGTGCCGTCGGTGCCTGTGGCTGGGCAGCCGGAATCTGGCTGGGGACAGAAGGCACGTTCCCTCGATTCAGGAAAGAGTCAAGCAGGCCGGAGCGATAGGCATACCAGCCGCCTCCCCCCAGTATCGCCAGCAAAAGAATGTAAACAATCGGAGGCGGGCCAGAGCTTTGTGCGGTCATGGGATCCCCCCAGAGAAATTCGCAGTCCAGACATTATGAGACCTTCCCCCTCCGTTGTATCAATTGCCTGGGGAGATTGGGTAAGCGTCAGGTTAAGGGGCATCCCGTCCCACCTCGCGCAGCTCGATCACATCCGCGCGGGGATCCGCCTGCACGACTTCCAGTTCAATCCAAGCTGCTAGAGGAACCTGGCGTTCTAGGCGTACCGGCACCCGAAAAGCGATCTCATCCAGCAGGGCCAGCACCAGGTTTTCTTGCTCGCGCAGATAGCCCAAGACCAAGGCCCGCCAAATCTGCCCCGGTCGCTGGCGCAGGTACTCAATGCTCCAGTAGCGCTTGGACTTGCGCTCCACTTGAACCGCTTCTGCAGTGCCCGGCTCAATGGCCAGCAACAACTGCTGCACCTCGGCTTCGGTCAAGGGCAAGGGATCCCCGCGCAAGAAAGCCTTGATCTGGTAGTGGGCCACCAGATCCAGGTAGCGGCGAATGGGGGAAGTTACTTGACAGTAGGCATCGAGACCCAGCCCCGTATGTCGCCCCGGTTGGGTGGCCACCTCTGCCCGCGATAGACAGCGCATGATGGCAAAAGATCTCACCGGCCCCTGGGGATACAGATCCAAAACCTCCGGCGGGGGGAGCTCAGGGGCCGGCTGCAGGCGATAGGGCACCGGGATCCCGTTTTGGCAAGCAAAGCGAGCAGCCACCTCACCGGCCAGCACCATCATCTCCGCCACCATCTGCCGCGCCGGCGTATCCTCAATAACACGCAGGTGGGGGATCTCGTCCATGACCTTGATATCTTGCTCCGGCAGGCCGATCTGGATGGCCCCTTGAGCCAGGCGCCAGGCGTAGCGCCAGCGAGCGGCCCGGGCAATGGCCGTCAGTTGTGCCTCTGCCCCCAACTCCAGCATCTCGTCGGCATCGTCATAGGTGAGGCGGTAGTTGACCTTGATTTGGCTAAGGCAGATCTCGTAGTTGCGCACGACACCGTCGCATCCCAGCCGGATGCCGAAGCTGAGGGCAGGCCGCACCTCCCCCTGCACCAAGCTCATCAGGCCGGTGGACAGCTCCGGTGGAAACATCGGGATCACCCGCTCGGGCAAATAGACGCTGGTGCCCCGCCGGCGGGCCTCCAGATCCAAAGGATCCCCCCACTGTACCCAGCAACTGGGATCGGCAATGTGGATCCAGAGCTTGATCTCCTCATCCGACCAAAACTCGACGCTGAGGGCATCGTCGATATCGCGGGTGCTGGCGTCGTCGATGGTGTAGGTGTGGAGATGGGTGAGATCGCGGCGCAGATGGGGATCCAGGAAGGGAGGAGGGCCGCCCAGCAAAGTTTGGGTGTAGCGCTCCACCTCCTTGGGAAATTGGGTGGGGATCCCGGTGAGGCGCAGAGCCAGGTTCTCGTGGCGGCTCCACAGGCCCAGGGCCACCAGGGCGTCAAAGGCTCCTTGGGGAGTGTCGGGAAATCCCATCAGTTGCAGCAGTTGCGAGGCCCGTTCCCGATCCGAGGGGGTGAGGTTGTGGGAGAGATCCTCGTGGCTGCGAATGCTGGCCGCCGCTCCCTGCAGAGCTAGGCGCTCCAGCAGCTCCAGACGGGCTCGCTCCGCTGGGGTCCAAGTGTACTTTTGCCCAGGCTGGGCCACCGCTGCCCTTAGGCGGGCCTCAAACTCGGCCTGTTCCTGCTGCCGCTGCTGGGTAACGGCAATTTGATGGCGGATTTCCTTCACCTGCGCCGGGGTACGCGGCTCGTAGCCTTCCCCCTTTGCCTTAAAGTAGATGAAATCCTCACTCAAAAGGCGGTAAGCAGCATAAGTAGAGACCGGGGAATCGTCGGAAAACAACAACTGGGCCATCTCCGACAGGCTCAGGAGCCGGCGCTCCTCCTGAACCAATTCCCAGGCCAAAGCTAAGCTTTCGGGATCCAACTTCGCCTGCACCGCCTGCCAAAAGCCGGGAATGTCGGAAGCCGTGAAACTGGATCCCCCATTCAAGGCAAAGGTAATTTGGCGAGGGTGAACGCTGTGCACCTGCCCCGAAGCCACGCCCAGCAGTAGGTTCTTTTTGCCCTCGGTGCCCTGAACCACGGCTAACACACGGTCGTTATTGTGGCGAAACTCCACCAGCGTGCCCTTTTCCACCCTCTCTCCCCATGTCGGCTGTCGTTGAAGCGCAGGCTCTCCTCCATTTTCCACCAGCTCTGCCCGCCTGCCCACGCGGAAACCCCGGCCAGAAGACACGCAGACACGAGAACTGGCAATCTTTGCACATCAATACTTAAAGAGAATATGGGTATACGGTACTATGTATACATGAGACACCTATGGGATACAGGCCTTCCGGTAGATTGTGGTTACGTATTCCACACTGCGATTCCAAGGGAGGGGCAAGTTCTGACAAGTTTCTGGGATCAAGTTACCAATTGAGATCCCCAAATTGCGTAGAGATACTGTTGCCAGCATTTCTCAAGCATGTATTTTCCACTTCCATATGGTATTCTGAGCTCTGAGGGTAGGATACAGTTACCCCAGGCTGCTACTTAGTTAAGCTAGGGGTGTGCCATAGGAAGGCACCCATCGTGGTTTGTTTTCCCTAGACAAAGGTTAGGGAAGCAGATCCCTGCTTTTTCCCTCTTCTAGCGCTCAAAAGGTCAGCCGTGGACAACCCAAAGCGACTGTTGCTTGTCGATGACGATCCCAACCTGATCCTGCTGGTAAAGGACTACCTGGAGTTTCGCGGTTACGAGGTGGTGGCGGCGAGCAACGGTCAAGAAGGGTTAGAGGCGATGCGCCATTTCACGCCGGATTTGATCATCTGCGATGTGATGATGCCGGAGATGGATGGCTACACGTTTGTCCAGACCATTCGCTCCAACAGCGCGACGGACTGGATCCCGGTGATTTTTTTGTCGGCGCGCGGGCAAACGGCGGATCGGGTGCGCGGGCTCAATACGGGGGCAGATGTTTACCTGGTCAAGCCCTTTGAAGCGGAAGAGCTGGTGGCCCAGGTGGAGTCGGTTCTCAAGCACACGGAGCGCCTGTTGCAAATGCAAAGTGTCGGCATTCAGCCGGTCATCAAGCTGGAGCGGGAAATTGAGCTGACCCCGACGGAAACCAAGGTGCTCCAGCATGTGGCCAGGGGGATGTCCAACCGCGAGATTGCCGAGGTGATGGGGGTGAGCCAGCGCACCGTCGAAAGCCACGTCAGCAACATGCTGAGCAAAACTGGCTTGCACAACCGCACCGAGCTGGCCCGCTGGGCCATCGAAAGTGGTTTGGGCAGGGGCTGAGGGGCCACCGAGAGAACTTCTGCTGTCCAGTGGGGTGGGCGAGCTGTGGGCCTCACTGGGCGGCGGTGAAGGTGGCCAGGAGGATGGGGGATCCCTCAACTTTTCTGCCCTTGTCCGTCGTTTTGGCAGCAAACTGAAGAAAGTGAGGTAACCGGTCAGGGTGCCTCTGTCCACTACGGTCTAGAACCCATGGGATCCCGTTTACCGCGTCCGGCTCGGCCCATCCGCTCCGGCCACTACCCGGCCAAAGAGCTGTGCAGCCAGTGCGGCCTCTGCGATACCCGCTATGTCGCCTACGTCAAAGAAGCCTGTGCCTTCTTAAACCAGCAGTTTACCCACCTGGAAGAGCAAACCCACGGGCGATCCCGAGAGTCGCTGCGCTCAGAGTCGGCTGCCGTCAGCGACAGCGACTACTTCGGCGTCTACGAGGCAATGTACACGGCCCGCAGGCGGGATCCGATCCCGGGTGCCCAGTGGACGGGCATCGTCAGCAGCATCGGCATGAAGGCCCTCAGCAGCGGCCTAGTAGAAGGGGTGGTGTGCGTGCAGGCGGATCCCCAGGATCGCTTTCAGCCACGGACTGTCTTGGCGCGTACTCCGGAGGCGGTTTTGGCGGCGCGGGTTAACAAGCCAACCCTATCCCCCAATCTCTCCGTGCTGGAGCAGGTGGAGCAAAGTGGCCTCAAGCGCCTCTTGGTTATCGGGGTGGGCTGTCAGATCCAGGCTTTGCGGGCGGTGGAGAAAAAGTTGGGCCTAGAGAGGCTTTACGTGCTGGGCACGCCCTGTGTGGACAATGTCAGCCGCGCCGGCCTGCAGAAGTTTTTGGAAACCACCAGCCGCTCCCCGCAGACGGTGGTGCACTACGAATTCATGCAGGACTTCCACATCCACTTCAAACACGAAGACGGCTCGGTGGAAAAGGTGCCTTTTTTTGGCCTCAAGACCAAAGAACTCAAGGACGTATTTGCCCCCTCTTGCCTTACCTGTTTCGACTACGTCAACGGCCTGGCAGATCTGGTGGTGGGCTACATGGGATCCCCCTTTGGCTGGCAGTGGCTGCTGGTGCGCAACTGGCGCGGGCGGGAGCTCTTGGATCTGGTTTGGGAAGAGCTGGAAACCCAAGCGGTGATCTCGCAGGGATCCCGGCGGGCGGCAGTACAACAGGGGATCCAAGCCTACGAGCAGGCTCTGAGCCTGCCCATGTGGCTGGCTCGGATCCTGGGGGCGGCAATCCAGCGCTTTGGGCCGCGTGGCCTGGAATATGCCCGCTTTTCCATTGATTCCCACTTTGTCCGCAACTATCTCTACCTGCGCCGCCACTACCCCCACAAGTTGGAGCAGCATGTCCCTCCCTTTGCCCGGCGCATCGTAGAGCAGTACCAACTCCCCTCTCCCTAAGGGAGAGGGGTTGGGGGTGGTCGCGTTAGCGGCGCGGAGCGCTTGGGCAACTCCCTAAGGGAGAGGGGTTGGGGGTGGTCGCGTTAGCGGCGCGGAGCGCTTGGGCAACTCCCTTGGGGAGAGAGGCTGGGGGTGGTCGCGTTAGCGGCGCGGAGCGCTTGGGCAACTCCCTTGGGGAGAGGGGTCGGGGGTCAGCAATAGCGGATCCCGGCTTCCGCCCAGCGGTCGATGGCCTGGCCCAAGCGCTCGCAATCGGCAATCAGGCTAATTCGCACATAGCCTTCCCCCCCTTCCCCAAAGGCGTTGCCGGGGGTTACGACCACGCCCGTAGATTCCAGCACCCGCAGGGCAAACTCCGTCGATCCCTCAGGAGTGCCATCGGCAGTGCGGGGGGTCGGGATCCAGAGGTACATTGTTGCCCGCGGCGGCTCAATCTGCCAGCCCAGCTCCGCCAGGCGGCTAATGAGATAGTCGCGCCGGCGGCGGTAGCGCTCCTGCACCTGCTGTAGGTAGCTCTCTGGCAGGGCCAAAGCCGTCTCGGCCGCCTTTTGCAGTGCGCCAAAAATGCCGTAGTCGAGGTTGGTTTTCAGGGTGCGCAGGCTCTGGATGATCTGGCGGTTGCCCACCACAAAGCCCACCCGCCAGCCGGCCATGTTGTAGGTTTTGGAGAGGGTGTGGAACTCCACGGCCAAGTCCTTGGCGCCGGGGATCTGCAGCAGGCTGGTGGGCCGATAGCCGTCAAAGGCCAGCTCCGCGTAGCACAGGTCGTGCACCAGAATCAGCTCATAGCGGTGGGCAAAGGCCACCACTTCTTCAAAAAAAGAGCGGGGCGCCACCGCCGCCGTTGGGTTGTTGGGGTAGTTGAAGTAGAGCACCCGCGCCTGCTTGGCCACCTCCGGCGGGATCTCCTGCAGGTCAATTAGCCACTCCTTCTCGGGGCGTAGCAGCAGCGGGTAGATCTGCCCGCCGGCAATCATGGGCCCGCGAAAATGGGCCGGGTAGGCGGGGCTGGGCACCAGCACCAGATCCCCCGGATCCACGTAGGCCAAGGCCAGGTGGGTCAGGCCCTCTTTGGATCCCAAAAGAGGCAGCACCTCCCCATTGGGATCCAGCTCCACCCCGTAGCGGCACCGGTACCAATCGGTGATCGCCTGGCGGAAGCTGGCCGTGCCCTCGAAGGGAGGGTAGCCGTGGTGGACGGGATCGGCGATGGCCGCCTGGGCCGCCTCCACCACCGGCTGGGGGGTGGGCCCATCGGGGTTGCCCATGCCCAGATCGATCAAATCTAGCCCCTGCTGGCGGGCGCGGGCCTTCAGCTCATCCAAGCGGGCGAAGACGTAGGCAGGCAGCTTGTTCAAGCGTTGGGCGGGGACGAGAGCGCGGTTCATACAAATAGAAAGGCAAGCCGACACCTGGCTCACTTGGGGTTAACTGCACAGCTTACCGCCAGACCCGCACCTGAAGCAATGCGAAGCAGGGCCGAGCTTGGGTATCCGGGATCCCAAAGGCTAGGATAGAAATCTAAGTTCGGTTTTGTGGCAAGGCAGAGCAGTGGCTTTACCCCTTGTGGCCGTTGTGGGTCGCCCCAACGTGGGCAAATCCACCCTCGTCAACCGCCTGGCGGGGGTGCGTTCCGCCATTGTCCACGATGAGCCGGGCATCACGCGGGATCGCCTCTACCAAGAGGTGGAGTGGAACGGGCGCCGCCTGCAGGTGGTGGATACCGGCGGCCTGGTCTTTGGCGACGACAGCGAGTTCTTGCCCCACATCCGCCAGCAGGCCATGGCGGCGATGGCGGAGGCGCACGCTGTGATCTTTGTGGTAGATGGCCGTGAGGGACTGACCCCCGCCGATCGGGAAGTGGCCGATTGGCTGCGCAAACAACCCCTGCCGGTGGTGGTGGCCGTCAACAAGTGCGAGTCGGGGCAACTGGGCCTGGCCCAGGCGGCGGCTTTTTGGGAGTTGGGGCTGGGGGAGCCGATCCCCTGTTCCGCCATCCACGGCAACGGGGTGGCCGAGCTGTTGGAGGCGGTGCTGCCCCATTTGCCTGAGGTAGACGAAGCTGCAGCAGCAGCGGATCCCATCGCCGTGGCCATTGTCGGCCGGCCCAACGTGGGCAAGTCCAGCCTGCTCAACCGCCTGGTGGGATCCCAGCGGGCCATCGTCAGCCCCATTGCCGGCACCACCCGCGATGCCATCGATACCGTCGTTACCTGGGAAGGGCAGCCCTACCGTCTCATCGACACCGCCGGGATCCGCAAAAAAAACCGGGTGGAATATGGAGTGGAGTTTTTCAGCATCAACCGCGCCTTCAAAGCCATCCAGCGCTCGGACGTGGTGCTGCTGGTCATTGACGCCCTCGAGGGAGTGACCGAGCAGGATCAGCGGTTGGCCGGCCGCATCGAAGAAGAAGGCCGCGCCTGTATCGTCGTCGTCAACAAGTGGGATGCCGTCGAAAACAAAGATACCTACACCCTCAACGAGTTCACCCGCGAGATTCGCGACAAGCTTTACTTTATCGACTGGGCGCCGCTGCTGTTCATCAGCGCCCTCACCGGGCAGCGCACCCACAAGATCTTTGCCCAGGTGAATACGGTGGTGGCCGCCCATCGCAAGCGCATCGCCACCGCCGTGGTCAACGAGGTGCTCCAGGATGCCCTCGCCTGGCAATCGCCCCCCGCCAACCGCCAGGGCAAGCAGGGCAAAATCTACTACGGCACCCAAGTGGCGGAGCAACCTCCCACCTTTCTCCTGTTTGTCAACGATCCCGATCTCTTCAAAGACAACTACCGCCGCTACTTGGAAAAGCACTTCCGGCAAAACCTCGACTTCACAGGCACCCCCATTCGCTTTCGTTGGCGCGGCAAAGCCGAGCGCCTCGTGGGACGGGCAGTGCAAAAATTAGAGGGATCCCTGGCCTCTCGTTAGGCCCTCTGGAGGACGGAGCTCTATTCTGAAAGCCTATGGCTGTGGATCCCAACGTCAAAACCCTGGTGGAGAATCGTCGCGCCCGCTTCGAGTACGAAATCTTGGAGACCTACGAAGCCGGGCTGCAACTGACCGGCACAGAGGTGAAATCGATACGGGCGGGCAAAGCCAACTTACAAGACGCTTTTGCCCTCTTTCGCGATGGCGAGGCCTGGCTGCACAACCTGCACATCTCCCCCCATGGCACCGCCAGCAAGGTGTTCAACCACGATCCCACCCGCCGCCGCAAGCTGCTGCTGCACCGCCGCGAGATCGACCGGCTGCGGGGCCTGGTGGAGCAAAAGGGCCTGACCGTGGTTCCCCTCAAGCTGGTGCTCAACCGCGGCTGGATCAAAGCCCATCTGGGCGTGGCCCGCGGCAAAAAGCTCCACGACAAGCGGCAGGCCATTAAAGAGCGGCAAACCCAGCGAGAGATCCAGCGAGAGCTCAAGGGGCGCTAAGGCCCGCCAAGCTTCCGGCAGCTTCCAATGGGGTGGCCAGCGGGGCAGCCTAGGCGATCCCAAATGCCGCTGGAGCCCTTCGTTGCAGCGATTTCCAGTTTTCCCCTCCCTTGGGCAGAGAGGCTGGGGGTGAGGAATCCTCCGATAGGCTTGGAAGCAAAATCCAACTCGGTCGGCTGCAGGGGGAGGGAAGGAGCCGCCGCCAGCAAGTTCTAGGCACCAGGGAGGGGGAAGAAGCGGTCGGTGGTTTTCACCCGCTCACACCAGGCGCGGATGTTGGGGAAGGGTTTGAGGTCGAACCCACCTTGCTCCGCCACGTGGGTGTAGGTAAAAAGGGCCAGATCTGCAATCGTGTAGCGGTTGCCCACGAAAAACGCTTTCCCCTGCAAATGGCCCTCCATGATCTCCAAGGCCTCTGTGCCGGATTTGAGGTTCTGGGCAATCAGCTCGGCGTGGGCCTCGGCTTGTCCAGCCCGCACCAGGAAGCGGGTGGTGGCAATGTAGCGGGCAATGCGGGTTTGTTCAAAAAATAGCCACTTCAAGATCTCGGCCCGTTCCAACTTGTTTTGGCCGTAGAGGGGGGTGTCTTCTGCCAGGTAAACCAAGATCGCGGCAGACTCGGCCAGGACGGTCCCGTCTTCCAGCTCCAAAGCCGGGATCTGGCCCAGAGGGTTCTTGGCCAGGTACTCGGGGCGGCGATTTTCTCCGACCCTAGAATTGACTTCAACCGTCTCGTAGGGGATCTGCAACTGCTTGAGCAGCAGCTCTACTTTGTAGCAGTTCCCAGAAGTTGGGATCCCGTACAGTCGCAACATTGTCGTTAACCTCACCCCAAAACGCCCAATATAACGCTCAATATAAAAACTCCGTATAAAAACTCCGTATAGAGACTCCGTTGAGCTGCAGGGGCTTTGCTATCCAGGCTGACGCAAGAATTCCGGCCAGAATCCAGCATCGTGGTCTATAAACCAGCCCCATCGAGACGCTCCCTGCCGCCGGCGCTGCTCCCAGAGGAGAGTCTACATTTCGGCGCTAGGGGGGCATAGCCCTATAGCCCAAGTCGCGCAGGAGGTGCTCGGAGCGCCGCCAGTGGGGCCGCACCTTGACGAACAGCTCCAGGTAGACCTTGCCCAGGATCAGCTTTTGAATCTGTAGACGGGCGGCCTGGCCGATCTGCTTGAGCCTTTCCCCGCCTTTGCCGATGAGGATCCCTTTTTGCGAGTCCCGCTCCACGTAGAGGGTGGCCAAGATGCGGGTGACGGTGGGGGTTTCTTCCACCTGGTCGATGGTCACGGCCACCGAATGGGGCACTTCCTCGCGGGTATGCAGCAGCACCTGTTCGCGGATCAGCTCTGCCATAATGAACCGCTCCGGCTGATCCGTCACCAAATCCGGCGGGTAGTAGTAGGGGCCGGTGGGCAGCAGATCGATGGTGGCCTGGATGAGGGGCGCCAAACTGCCGGGATCCAGCGCCGACACCCAGATGACAGGGGCACCGGGGCGCAGGGCTTGGTAGCTCTCTTGGTGGGCCTGGCGCGCGGCAGACTCTTTGGGCAGTAGATCCACTTTGTTGCAGACGAGGATGCAGGGGGTAGCAGCAGGGATCCGCTCGGCGATGAAAGTGTCCCCACGTCCCGCCGGCACCGAGCCATCCACCACGAAGAGGATCACGTCCACTGCGGCAATGGCAGCCTGGGCGTTGTGCACCAAGATCTCCCCCAGGCGATGATGGGGCTTGTGGATGCCGGGGGTATCCACCCAGATGATCTGGGCTTGCGGCAAGGTGAGGATCCCTTGCAGCCGGTTGCGGGTGGTCTGGGCCACGGGAGAAGTGATGGCGATCTTCTGGCCCACCAAAGCGTTCAGCAGGGTGGACTTGCCCACATTGGGCCGCCCGATCAGCGCCACAAACCCCGACTTAAAGCCCGGCGGGGCAACTGGAAGCGCATCGGCGACGCGAGAGGGCTGCGGTTCAGCGGGCGCTTTTCCCTGAGGGCCAGCAGGGGTTTCTTGGCTCTGCGCTCGTAGCTCTTCTTCAGCCATGGCCTTCCCCAGCCTTTGTTTCTAGCGGACAGAGTAGGCCCCTGCGGCGGCAGGTAACTGCAGGGATAGGGATCCCAGCGGGGCCAAGGTGGTGCCGGGGTAATAAAAAGCGAGGATTTGCGCCGCGTTCAACCCCCGCCGCGCCAAGGTATAGGAGCCGTACTGGCTCAGGCCCACCCCATGGCCAAAGCCGCCGCCGATAAAGCGATAGCCTACCAGTCGCTCCCCTTGTTTTAGAGGCTCTATCCGAAATAGGGTGCTGTAGAGGCGGGGAAAAGCCAAGCGCACCTGATCCTTGCGCAAAAGAATCGAGTGGAGCCCTTCCGCCGTCTGCAAGTCCAACTGCAGCGCCTGCACCCGGCCACTGACAGAGCGCTCCAGAATCTCCATCCCCGCAATGCTGCTCCAAATGGGCATTGGGATCCCCAGATAGTCTTGGCCGGCTCGCAACTGGGCATTCAGCTCCTCCAGCGATTGGGAGAACTCCCAGCGGAAGAGGCGCGACACCCCCGATTCATTAAAACCCTCCCGCCGGGCCAGGAAGGCTTGCAAGTCGTTCTCCTGCCGCAAATCGAAGGGCTTATCGGGCGGGTGGGCGATATCCACCTGCGGACGCAGATAGGGGCGCGGCTCCCCGTCCCAAACCTCTTCAAACGCCGCCGATACGCCGCCGTTGGTGGAAGAATAAACGGCATCCACCAGCTCGCCGTTGTAGGTGAGCACCAGGCCGCTGGTCTGGCGAATGGCTTCGTCGGCCCGTGGGTGGGTGCCGCTCAGCCCCTTGTAAACCTGGCAGTGGGTGTTGGCACAGAGCTGGTAATCGTCGATCCGAAAGCGGTGTAGGTTCTTGAGGGCGTAGGTGCGCGCCAAAATCGCCTGGGCAGCCATGGCGGCAAAGGGAGCCCCTGGCCCCACCTCATGGGGCACCACCCCCCGCAAATAGGTTTCCAAGGGCACAGCGTTGACCACCGTATAGCTGCCGTAGGCATTGGGCTGAAGGGTAATGGATCCGGCATAGTAGCGGTCGTTCACCCGCAAATAGCCGGCATCGGAGGTCACCCGGAGGCGGGTGCGGTGGTAGCGAAAATGCTCATGCACCCAGCTCAGCTCTGCCCGTTCGCGTCGCTCCTGCACCTCCAGCCGCACCTGAGGGATCCCTTCTTTCTGGGCATATTGCTGAATCTGGATCAGTTGTTGGGGGGTGTAGGCGCGGTTGGCCCACACCTGCCATTCCTGCGGTTGGGCGATCTCGGTGTGGATGCCCAGAGATTCCCAGTAGTTGGCGCTGGCCTCGGCGCTCTCGAAGCTTTTGTGGCTGCTGAGGATGAGGCGGTACACGGTTTCCGGGCTGGCCAGGGCGCGGTTGACGATCCCAACAGTAACTTGTGGGAGGCGCTGCGTCTGGGTGCTGCCGTCTGCTTGAGCAAATTCCAGGGTGAGGAAAGACCCCAGCGGCGCTGCCAATTCCACCTGATCTTGCTCAGAAAGGCCAAAGCGTTGCACAATGCCCACGTGTAGGATCGGGTTTTCGGGGGTGGCCGCCGCGGACAATCGCGCCGGCGAAACAGGGTTCTCGGCCTCTTTGCGCACCCCGGTCGCGTCAGCGGCACGGAGCACCAAGGCTGTCAGCAACAGGCCCAAGCCGGAAATGAAGGTGCTTTGTTTGCGCCAGCGGAGCGGAGTCCTTAAAAACCGGCGAGGTTGGGCAGTAGGAGACTGACAACTGGCCATGGCCGCTTTATCCTAAAACACACCCTGTCGATTGTACCCGCATCTTTTCTGGCCTACCGGCAGCGGTGCAAAGCCCTATGGATGCTGTTCCCGACAAGGAGTTCCCCATCGGACGGAGCCCTGACGTGGCCCGCTCTGCTTTGCGCAAGGGATCCGGCTGGCGGCTGGGCTGGGATCCCTCCCGCTCCCCCTTTGTGGCCCTGGTGGGGGGAGAGACTTGGGCGCTGGAGCTCACCCAAGAGGAGTGGCAAGCGTTTGCGGAAGGGGTGCAGCGCCTGCAGCAGGATCTGGAGGCCATCGCCTCCCAACTGATGGCGGAGGAAAGCATTACACTGGAGCAGACTTTCCCTGTCTTGACTTTGATAGCCAGCGGCAGCGCCACCGCCTGGGGCCTCTACCTGCAGTTGCACCAGGGCCGGCGCGGCGAAGGTTTTTGGCCTGCTGACGTCGTCCCCGAACTCTGTCGGGCCGTTGCTCAATTTTTTGACCCAGCCTCTTGAGCAAGCCTGCAGGGCAACTCTCCCGACAGGCCTGGCCCTTAGCCAACCATTACTCCCGTCAACACCCGAGAGAATCCGTGACATCCACTACTTTCCCCCGCAGGTTGGCAGCGGCATTGGCATCCGCATTATCCAAGAAACTTGCCTGTGAACTGTACGCCTCATCGACCTCGATGAAGTCCCGCTCCCACAAAATACCCAGGAGCAGCTCAACCTAGCCCTGTAGCTTGCCCCCAAAGCGGATTCTGAAGGACATGGGCTGTGCTGGAATTGAACCAGCGGCTCCCACCGTGTCAAGGTGGTACTCTACCACTGAGTTAACAGCCCCTCTGAGCGATGCCGACGCACACCTGGGCGGAAGGTCGGAAATTGATAATATCACATTCAACCCGTGCGATTGAGAATCAGCTTGACTCGAGAGTGGGTGCTGAACCGGCATCCTATTTTTGCAAATTTAAATCGAAGGGATGTTCGGATCCGGCCAACAACTGGTAGTGCAACACCTGCGGCGGGCGAGCAAAGTAGGGCCCGATGAGGGCACGCCAGCGGACAAAGTTTTCCGATTGGCGGAAGTTGACCAGATGGGCCTCTAGGGATCCCCACTGCACCAGCAGCAGGTATTGCTGGGGGTGCTCCAAACAGCGCTGCAGTTGGTGTTGCCGATAGCCATCGGTTTGTTGCAGATAAACGAAAGCCTGGCCGATGGCAGCTTCAAAAGCAGCTTCCGAGCCGGGGGTAATTTCAAACCGGGCCACCTCCAGGACAGGAGCCGTGTTCATAGGCTATGTGTGCAGACCACACTCGGTTTTGGCTGTGCCCTTCCAGCGGCCGGAGCGGGGATCCGCCCCCGGCTCTACCGGCGCCGTGCAGTGGAGGCAGCCGATGCTGGGATAGTTGCGATCGTGCAGGGGATTGTAAGGGATCCCGTGGGCGAGGATGTATTTCCAGACTTGGCCGTTTGTCCAGTCGGCAAGGGGGTTGAGCTTGAGGCGGTTGCGCTTGGCATCCCACTGCACCTTGCCAATATCGGCGCGGGTGGGGGATTGCTCGCGGCGCATCCCGGTAATCCAGGTGGTGCAGTTGGCCAGGGCGCGATTCAGGGGCTCTACCTTGCGAATGTTGCAGCAGAGGTCGGGGTTGGTGCGGTACAGCTCTGGCCCATATTGCGCCGCCTGCTCTTCGGGGGTGAGCAGAGGTTTGAAGATCTCCAGTTGCAAGTGAGGGTAGCGGGCCAACACCTGTTGCTGCAGTTGCAGGGTTTCCGGGAAGTGAAAGTCGGTATCCAGGAAAAAGGCGCGCACCTGCGGGCGAATGGCCGTGAGCAGATCGATCAACACCAGGTCTTCCGGGCCCAAGCTACAGGCCAGCACCAGCCCATCTCCAAACTCCTCTACCCCCCAGGCCAGCAAGTCACTGGCCGACAAGGGCTCAAAGTGCTCGCTCAGAGAGGCTACCTGGGGCTGATACTGTTCTCGCACGGCCTGGGCCGCCAGCTCCCAGCGGCTAGAAGAAGAAGAAAGGCTTGCCGTCATAGGGGGAAGACACCGAATGCAACGATCCTCGTCTTTATTAATCTACACTAATTCGGTCAAGCTTTGGGATTTTTGGGCTACGAGGCAGCGGCGGGCAGAGGTAGGGATCGGGATCCCCTGGCACGGAGGGGGATTTGTCCCCAGCGATCCCGTCGGATCCCCATAACCAAGCCGTGCCAGAGGGGGCTGGGATCCGGCTCCGGCAGGTGAACCCAGTGGTAGCGCAACACCCCTCGCCGTGGGTTGATATCCAGCTCAAACACCCGCAGAGCCGAAACCGGCCCCACCAGCGGAGGTGCCGTCAGGTAAGGGATCCCATCTCGCACATACACCTTCGGCACATGCAGATGCCCGCTCAACACCGCCACCACCCGCCCGTGATTGGCCAGGAGGGTGTGTAGTGCCGAGGCTTGCTCGCTGCGGAGCCGGTACTTGCGGAACAAGACCGCATCCATCTGGGTGGGGGAGATAAAAGGAGGCTGATGGATGAGCAGAATCAGCCATTCCTCGGGCACCGCTTGTAGATGTTCGCTTAGCCAGTGCAGTTGCGAGGGACGCAGCACACCCTGAGGCAAGGGGAAGTGTCCTAAACTAGCGTCGAGGGCAACCAGGCGGATCCCGGGCAGAGGGGAAAGGCTGTAATCGACATAACCGGTAGGAGCTGGGGACAGGGGGAATTGGCTTTGGCACCAACGGATGAACTGATCCCGGTTGAAGCGCCCTTTTCTCCTCAAGGTATCGACATCGTGGTTGCCCAGGCTGAGGTAGTAGGGCACCCGCAGTTGGGCGAGAATCTCCCGGAACAACTCAAAGCTCTCCGGATCGGCTTGATCCACCAGATCGCCGGTAAACAGGACAAAGCGCAGATCGGGTACTTGGTTGAGATGGGCAACGGCAGCTTGCAACTGGCGGCGAGGGGAATCGGACATCCACCAGCAGCGGCAGCCCGTCTCGGGCATCAGGTGGACATCTGAAACTTGAGCAAAGCAAATGCGTTGGGTTGCCATTGTCTAGGTACTTATTCACACCCCACGCCCGCATCATAAGTCAATAACTAGCTGGAGGGCTATGGGCTTCTCTTAACCTCTGCCGCGATGACCTCACCCCCAGCCCCTCTCCCAGAGGGGGAGTTGTGGTTGCTGTGATTTGGAATCGCCACAAATGAGTCTGATTCTTGTTCCGGCGCCGCTGCCGAGCAACCGCTAGGGTATAGGGACACAGATCTTCGACAAGAGGATCCCTCAGTTCAAGCAAGGAGAAAACATCATGTCTGCTACCACCCTTGTTCGTTGCGCCTGTGAACACTGCAACTGCAGCTTCGAAAGCAGCCAAGGCTATCGCTACGAAGGCCAACTCTACTGCAGCGAAGCCTGTGCCACCCATGACCACGCCCACCCTTCGCCTTGCTGCGTGGCCTCTCACTGCTGTCAATAGCAGGTTGGCAGGGATCGCTCACCCCGGCTGTTGCTTTCCGGGATCCTGTGTTGCTTCTCTCCCTGGGCAGTTTTTGATACGCTCCTAAGGAGCTCTATCCCCGTCGGCCCGGGGGCCGGCCCAACCCGTTGGCATGGAATACCGCTGGGATCTGCTGCCCACTCCACCCCAGTTTGATCCGGAGCTGAGCCGAGAATACGGCAAGTATGCAGCCAAGGTGCTGGCCTTGCGTGGGCTGCACAGCCGGGAACAAGCGCGGGCCTTCGTCGATCCTGATCAGTATTCTCCCACGCCAGCGGGATCCCTGCCGGATCTGGAGCGGGCAGTAGCACGCCTGTTGCAGGCAAGAAAAAGAGGAGAAACCCTTTGCATTTGGGGAGATTTCGACTGCGATGGCGTTACCGCCACCAGCCTCTTGCTCTCGGCGTTACAGCCCTTGGGCTTCCGAGTCCAGTTCACCCTACCGCTGCGCAGCAGCGAAGGGCATGGCTTGAACCCCCAGCGGCTACAGCAGGTGCTGGCCCAGGGCTGCCAAGTGCTCCTGACGGTGGATTGCGGTATGGGCAATGCCGCCGAGATTGCCGCCGCCCAAGCCGAAGGGGTGGACGTGATCGTGACGGATCACCACACGCTGCCGGATCCCTTGCCCCCTGCCCATGCGGTGGTCAACCCACTGCGCCTGCCAGAGGAACATCCGCTGCGCTTTCTGCCGGGGGTGGGGGTGGCCTACAAGCTGGCGGAGGCCCTCTACCAAGCGCTGGGGATCCCAGGCGTAGAAGAGCACCTGGATCTGGTGGCGGTGGGGATCGTGGCCGATGTGGCGGTGTTGCAGCGGGAGTGCCGCTACCTGGTGCAGCGGGGCCTGCCCGTGCTGGCCAAGACGCAGCGCCCGGGGCTGCGAGCTCTTTTGGATCAGATGGGCAACGGCCAATCCTCAGGAACACCAACAGCCCAGGATATCGCCTTTCGCCTTGCTCCCAAGCTGAACGCCATTGGCCGTTTGGACGATGCCAGCCTGGCGGTGGAGCTGTTGACCACCTCCGATCCGCAGCGGGCCCAGACGCTGGTGGAGCATTTTGTTGCCCTCAATGAGGAGCGTAAGCGCCTTACCCAGCAAGTGATTCAAGAGGCCGGCCAACAGGTGGAAAGCCTAGATCTGGGGCGGGAGGGGGCGATTGTCCTGGCCGGAAGCGGCTGGAACCCAGGGGTTTTGGGGATCGCCGCGGCGCGCTTGGCGGAGCAATACGCTTGCCCGACGGTGTTGATCGCCAAAGACGAGAGGGCGGGACGGGGCTATGGGTCGGGCCGCTCGATTCCAGGGGTGAACCTGGTGGAGGCCATCGAGGCCGTGCGCCCCCTCTTGCTGGGGGGAGGCGGACACCCTATGGCTGCCGGGATCCAAGTAGATCTGTCTTGCCTGGCCGCCGTACAACTGGCTTTGCGGCGGGAGCTGGCCGCGAGGGTCAGCCCGGATCGCCAAGCTCGCGCCCTGGCGGTGGAGATCGTCATCGATTGGGAACTGTTGGCCTCTCAGGGCCGGGATAGGGTGGCAGAGCTGGACGAGGTGTATCGGCAGTTGCAGCTTCTGCAGCCCTTTGGCCACGGCAATCCCAACCCCGTCGTAGCCCTGATGAACGTTTGTCGCGGCAGCGTCAAGCTGGGGGCTTCCCAGAATGGCCGCCACTTAAGGTTTGATCTGCAAGGCAGGCTGGGATCCCGTACCCTCTGGTTTTGGCAAGCCGGCGAAGAGCTGGAGCAGTGGCAAGAATGCCAGGCTATGGACATCGCCCTGCAGTTGGAAGCGGATGACCAGGGCAGACAACCCTGGCAAGGCAAAGTACTGGCGCTGCGCTCCTCTGGCGACTGGCAGGCGCCCACCGTTTCCGCCACCCGTCTCCAGATCCAGGATTACCGGCAACGCCCCCTGCCGGATTCTCTCAGAGAAGCCGTCTGCTACAGGGGGCAGGCTCTGCCCCTCGATCAAGACTTCCTCCCGTCGGCAAAAACAGCTCTGGTGCTGGCCCGCTGGCCCTGGCTGCCGACGGATCTGGCCCAACTGCTGCAACAGCTACAGCCGCAAACCCTGATCCTGGCTGCTTCTGGCCACCGCTGGGAGCAGATCGCCCAACTGCAGGCACTCTGGCAAGCGGGCCAACGGGATCCCGACGCTCTGGCGGCAGCGACTGGCCTGCCTCGACAGTGGCTAGCGGAATTGCACAGCCCAGAGGAAATTCCCACCTTGCTGCTGGGCCGCATCCGCGAATCCCAAGCTTTCCACCGCTGGCTGGACGAGGCCAGCTCCGACCAAATCGCCCAGCTCTGTCAACGGCTGCTGCAACCGGATCCCGCGCCGGCGGCTTTGTCTCCGAAGTAGAGGTGAGGGATCCCTTCAATTCCCGCAAAAAAGTTGGCAAGGCTTGGGATCTGGCCAACCCTTTCAAGGCCGACGCGATACTCTAGATCAAACGGCTTAGCTCTAGCGTTTTGCCGCACCCAGAGCCCAGTCTTCCGTGATCCCGGTTCGCCTGACCTTACACCATTTTCTCTGCTACTCTCACGCCGTTTTGGATCTGCGCGGGATCCACACCGCCTGCATTTGTGGCCCCAACGGGGCGGGCAAGTCAGCTTTGCTCGACGCCCTTACCTGGGGCCTCTGGGGACAAAGCCGGGCCAGCAACGACAGCGATCTCATCCGCAAAGGTGCCAGTGAAACCTGGGTGGAAGTGATTTACCGCTCGCGGGGGCAAACCTACCGCATCCTGCGCAGCCGCCACCTGTCGGGGGAGGGATCCCTGGAGTGGCAAATTCAAGCTGGAGAAACCGCCTGGCGCAGCCTAACCCGCCGCGGCATGCGCGCTACCCAACAGGCCATCCAAAGTCAGCTTGGCCTCGACTACGATACCTTCATTCACTCGGCCTACCTGCGGCAGGGACGAGCCGATGCCTTTACCCTGAAGCGCCCCGGCGAGCGCAAGCAGATCTTGGCCGATATGCTCAAGCTGGGCCAGTACGACCTGCTGGCCGAGCGCTGCCGCGAACAGGCTCGCAGTGCCAAGCTGAAAGCGGATCTACTCCAAGAGCGCCTGCCCAAGCTGGAGCAACAGCAGGCCTCTATCGAGCAGATCCAAGCCGAACTGGAGCAGCTCCAACAACAGCAAACCCATCTGCAACAGCTCCTGGCCCAACAGCAGCAGGAATTACAGTCTCTAGAGCGGGCCTATGAACATCGCCACACCCTAGAGGAGCGCCACCGGCAACTCACCCAACACCTGCACAAGCTCAGCGCCAACCTGCACCACACCGAACAGCAGTGGCGAGCCCAACGACAGCACCTGCTGCAGTTGGAAGAGCTGATCGCCCAAAGCGAGGAGATCCTGGCGGGCTACGAACGCTATCAGTCCCTGATGGCCCAAGATCGCCATCTTCACCGCCTCTTCGAGCAACAGCAACACCTGCTCCAAGAGCGCCAAAAGCTGCAGGCCCAACAAGCTGAGTACCAACAGCAGCAACTGCGCAGAATGCAGCGGCTGCAACAGGAATTGGCCGCCTGCCAGGCCCAAGCCCAGGCCGATGCCCAGGTGCTGGCAGAAGGGGAGCGCATCGAAAACGCCCTCCACCACTACCGGCAAGCCCAGGAGCGCCTGCAGATCTTGAACGATGCCCAGGCCCAAGCCGCCGCCCTCCTAGAGCAACAACGGCACTGGCAAGAGCAGATCCGCCGCGAGCGAGAACGCCTGCAAGCCCGCCTCCAGCTCCTCAAGCAGCAACTGCAAAACCAGGAAACCCTGGCCCAACAGCAGCAGCAACTGGCCCAGAAAATTGCCGCCGGCGTCGCAGCCCTGGCCGAGCTGGAGCAACGGCGTCTCTACCAACAGCAGGTGCTGGAAAAAATTCAAGAGCGCCGCCTCTTTGTGCAGAAGCTGCAGGAGCGGCAGCGGGTTCTCCAGCACCAATGGCAACAGGAGGAAGAGCGCTGCCGCCTATTAGAGGCTCCTTGGGAGGCCTTTCCCGTTGGCGATAGCAGGACGGAGTCCTTTCACCCCGAGCGGCTGGATCTCGGGGATCCGGATCGCCCAGATCCTTACAATCCAGAGCAAGAAAGGCACCACTCCGCCCCTGCCTTGGCGGGGGTGAAGTCGATGGCAGAAGGTGGGGAGGAAGAACACCCAGAATCCGAAGCCACCCCGGAAGCAGCCTTCTCAGAGCAGCCTGCCGCGCCTGCGCCGGCACCGTCCACCCAGGCGTTGGCTGTCCCGGAATCCCACCTTTGGGTTTGCCCCCTCTGCGCCCGTCCGCTCAGCCCGCACCTGAGGGATGTGGTGCTGCAAAAGCACCGCCAGCGCCAAGAAGAGATTGCCGGCGAGCTCTTTGTGATTCGCGAGCAACTGGCGGTGGCCGACCGGGAGATCGGGCTGCTGCAAGAGGAAGCTCGGCGTCTTGAGCAAGAATTGGCCGCTTGGGATGAGCGTCTGCACCTCCAGGGGCGGCTGCAGCAGCAGTGGGAGGCCGGGCAGGAGCGGCAGCGGCAACTGGAGGCTTGGCGGGCAGAAGCGGCAGAACTGGAGCAAATCCTCAACCAAGAAGCTTATGCCCCAGAGGCGCGGCAGCAGCTTGCCCAGATCCAGCAGGCCCTGCAACACCTGGGCTACGACGAGCGCGAACACGCCCTGCAACGGGGAGAGGTGGAGCGCTGGCGCTGGGCCCTGGGCCGCTCCCACGAGCTGCGCAAAGCCCAGGAGCGCCGAGCCCAGTTGTGTGAACAGATCGCCTCCCTACAAGCGCAACTGGAAGCCCTGCAACAGGCGGGATCCCCTGACTCGCCGCTGGCAGAACGCCTGGCCCAAATCGAGCAGGCGCTGCACCACCTTGGCTACGACGGATCCCTGCACCAGCAGGTAAAAGCAGAACTGGCCCAGGCGCAACTGTGGCCGGCCCGCCTGCAGGCCCTCCAAATAGCCCGCCAGGAGCTGCCGGAAGCCACAGCCCGCAGCCAGATCTTGTCCCAACGCCTGCAGGAAAGCCGGCAGCACTTTGCCCAGGCCACCCAAGAGCTGGAAGCGCTGCAGCAACAACTGGCGGAGCAGCCTGAGGTCTTGCCCGCCCACCTGGAAGGGATCCGCCAAGCTCTGCAGGAGCACCGGCAAGGGCTGGATCAGGTGCTTTCTCAAATCGGGGCGGCCCAACAGCGGCTGCAGCAGGCCCTTGAACAACAGTCGGAGCGGGCAGAGCTAGAGCGACAACTGCAGCAGGCCCGCCGCCAGCAGCAGGTGTACCAGGAGCTGGCCAACGCCTACGGCCGCAACGGCATTCCCGCCCTGATCATCGAAAACGTTCTGCCAGAGCTAGAGGCCCAGGCCAACCAGATCCTGGGCCGCCTCACCCAACACCGCCTCCATCTGCGCTTTGTAACCCAGCGCTCGGGGCGACGCTCGGACAAGCTAATTGAAACCCTCGACATCCTCATCGCCGATCCCCGCGGCACCCGCCCCTACGAGACCTACTCCGGCGGTGAGGCCTTCCGCATCAACTTCGCCATTCGCCTGGCCCTCTCCCGCCTGCTTACCCAGCGCTCCGGCTCCGACCTGCAAACATTGATCATCGACGAGGGGTTTGGCTCCCAGGACGCCACCGGGCGGGCCCAGTTGCTGGCGGCCATCAACGCTGTGGCCTCTGACTTTGCCTGCATCCTGGTGATCACCCACATCCCCAGTCTGCAAGAGGCCTTTCCCCACCGCATCGAGGTGCAGCCCTCCCCCCAGGGATCCCGCCTCTCCATTCGCGGCTAGTCATTTGGCTGGTCATTTGAGGAGTTGCCGGCCCGGCTCTGGAGCCACTGCTGCAGCAGGGGAATTATAGTCTCGCCAAGCTGGCTCCACTGGCCGGGCTTTTGGGCCGTGGTCAGCAGCTCCACCCGCTCCCCTCGGATCACCAAAAAGCCCACCGGCTCGATGCGCACCCCGCCCCCCGCTCCGCCAAACAGGCTGGCCGGATCCCGTCCGTTGCTGCGAAAGCCAAAATGGCCCCCTCCTCCGCCAACGCCAAAATAGAGCGACACGTAGGGGACAATCGTTGTGTCGCCAATGGTAATCGGCTGGCCAAAGGTCTGTCCCGTCTCCGCCAAAACCGTCAGCTTGCTCAGCACCGCCTCCAGGACGGCTTCCACCTCGAAATCGGAATTGGAATCGGATCCCATTTGTGACGTTTGCGTCAATGCTGCAGGCCAGCTCCAGAGGCCACCAGGTGAAGAACCAGATTGACTGTAGTTGCCTCAAACAAGGTTAAGATACCTTGCCGCCTACCCAAGTGCTCCGCGCCGCTACCCTCACCCCCGGCCCCTCTCCCTCAGGGACGACCCTCACCCCCAACCCCTCTCCCTCAGGGAGAGGGGAGTTAGGAATAGTGCTCGGCGCCAGGTGCTTTATCGTAACTTCATCCAAGAAAGGCTACTTACCCCCACAACTGACTCGGGCCGACACCGAGAAAGGGGAAGCTCCTGCGCCGCTTTTAATCCTCGTCAGGAGAGCCAGAGTAGAGATCTTCCAGGCGGCTGCGGGCTTCTTCCAGGCTGGTCGAACGAATCACCAACAAGGGCTCTTCCGTCAGGTTGCCTTCTTCATCCAAGAGCTCTGGGTGGGGCGCCTGTCGGCGAGCCCGACGGGGCGAGGCCTTGCGCTCTTCTTTGCCCAACGTGATGATATTGGCCACCAGGTTACGCAGGGCCACAAAGGCGATGGCCACGAAAGCGATAAGGTAGAGGATCTGCAGCATCACGGGTCAGATGAGTCAGAGGAAGGGTGAATTTGGCGGAAGCGACGGCCCAGCTCGGCGCACTCCATCAGCAGGTGATGCCATTTTGCCATCAGCGCTGGGTCAACGCCAACTTCATTCTCCGACAACTGATAGAGGGCTTCTGCGGCTTGCAATTCTGCTTGGGCAGCCAAAACCCGCTCCAGAAGGGCCTGCTGCGCCTCTGGGCTAATAAATTCTAGGGTTTCTTCTTGCAAAAAGCGGCGGGAGCGCTCAAACCAGTAGCGGTAATCTTCCAGTAGGGGCCCCAGAATCTCTCGCAGTAACTTGGCTTTGCTCATCATTGGGATCCCTCCGCGCCTGGTTTGCTGAGAGCATCTTAGCTGAACTTAACCTTCTCCCGCCAGGGATCCCTGGGTGGCCTCCAGGCGGGCTTCCGTCTCCAGCAGCAGGGCTTCCAGCTGGGGCACCAGCTCTAGGGCCTGCTCTTGCCAGTAGCCCCGCTGGTGGGCTTCCAGCAGCCGCTCGCTCATATCCCGCAGTGCCCAGGGGTTGTGATCCCGCAGAAACTGCTGCACCCGGGGATCCAACAGGTAGGCGCGGGCCACCCCGGCGTACATGAAATCGGGCACGGCGTGGGTGGTGACGTCGTAGGCAAAAAGGTAGTCGAGGGTGGCGGCCATCTCAAAGGCGCCTTTGTAGCCGTGGCGCATTACGCCGGCAATCCACTTGGGGTTGACGACGCGGGCGCGATAGACGCGGTCGATCTCTTCGGCCAGGGTGCGGATCTTGGGGTTGTGGGGACGGGCGTGATCCCCGAAGTAGATTTGGGGGTTGCGGCCCTGGAGGGTGCGCACGGCTGCCACCATGCCCCCCTGGAACTGGTAGTAGTCATCGGAGTCGAGGAGATCGTGCTCGCGGTTATCCTGGTTGTGCAGGACAATTTGCAAGCGGGCCAGTTGCCGCCGCAGAGCTGCGGGGGCCGGCTCTCCCTCGCCCTCGGCCCGGTAGGCGTAGCCGCTCCAGGTGAGGTAGGCGCGCGCCAGATCCGCCTCGGTTTCCCAGTTTTGCGCCTCGATCAGCCCCTGCAGCCCGGCTCCGTAGGCCCCTGGTTTGGAGCCAAAGATGCGCAGCCGCGCCCGCTCTGCCGCTTCTGAAGGCGGGATCCCTTGCTCCTGCCAGTACTGGGTATCGGCCAGCACCTGGGCCCGCAGGGGGTTGTCGGCTTCCGGTTCTTCCAGGGCGGCCACGGCCTGCACAGCCCGGTCGAAGAGGGCAATGAGGTTGGGAAAAGCATCGCGAAAGAAGCCGGAGATGCGCAGGGTTACGTCCACGCGGGGACGGCCCAAAGCCGCTACAGGCAGAATCTCGATATCCACCACCCGTCCCCCCTCCCAGCGGGGCCTAACCCCCAAGAGCGCCAGCGCCTCCGCCCAGTCCTCGCCGCCGGTTCTCAGGGTGGCAGTTCCCCAAACGGATAGGCCCAGGTGGCGGGGATATTCCCCCTGCTCTTGCACGTAGCGCTCCACCACCCGCTCGGCGGCCAGCGAGCCAACTTGCCAGGCAGTGGGGGTAGGAATGGCGCGGATATCCACCGAGTAGAAGTTGCGCCCGGTGGGCAACACCTCCACCCGGCCCCGCGTGGGGGCGCCGGAAGGGCCGCTGGGCACATAGCCGCCATTGAGCCCGCGCAGGAGATTTTCCAGCTCCTGGGGCGTTTGCTGCAGGCGGGGGAGCAAGTCCGTCTCGATCCAGCGCAGCACCTGGCTGGCCGCCGGCCCCGGGGGCGGATCGTAAGGGATCCCCTGTAGCCGCTGGGCAATCCAGAGGCGGGCCTGGGCCTCTAGGGCAGCTACCCCATCCCCGATGCGGCGAAAGTTCTCGCCCATAGAGCTGGCTGGCTAATTCCTCAAGTAGACGGCTGCCCCTAGGCCGACCAGCATTTCTTCGGGGGTAATTTTGCCATCTTGGTTGGTGTCGAGGGCATCGAAGACGCGATCCGCCCCCATCCACTCCTCGCGGGTAATGAAGCCATCCCCATCCAGGTCGTAGATGCGGAAGACATCCTGGGCGGCGTGGGTAATCGTTTCCTTGGCGCCCTCCAGCTTCTGTAGCCGCTCGGTGAGCAGCCTTTCCAGCACCTCCAGCGCCTTGGAGAAGCCCTGGATCCCTTCTTCCAGCTTTTCTGAAGCCATGCGGTTTTCCCGGTGCATCTGGTCGAAGGTGGCTCGATCCATCACCAGACGCGGGATGTCCATTTTCTTAGCTTTTTCCGGATCCAGTTTGCGCTCCAGGTGGCCTTCGGTGTTTTGCAGCTCCGCCAAGAGAACTGGCGAGATGGTAAGCAGATCGCAGCCGGCCAGCTCGATGATTTCCCCAATGTTGCGGAAGCTGGCGCCCATCACTTCCGTCGGGTAATCGTATTTGCGCAGATAGTTGTAGATCTGGGTTACCGACTGCACGCCCGGATCTTCAGCAGGGGGATAGCTCTCCCGGCCTGTGTGTTTTTTGTACCAATCCAAGATGCGGCCCACAAAGGGCGAGATGAGGGTTACCCCTGCTTCCGCACAGGCAATGGCCTGGTGCAGGCCAAACATCAGAGTCAGGTTGCAGTGGATCCCTTCTTTTTCTAAGATCTCGGCGGCGCGGATCCCTTCCCAGGTCGAAGCAATTTTAATCAACACCCGCTTGGGATCCGCCCCTGCCGCCTTGTAGAGCTCGATGAGGTAGCGGGCCTTGGCTACGGTAGCCTCGGTGTCGTAGGAGAGGCGGGCATCTACCTCGGTCGAAACCCGACCGGGGATGATGGAGAGAATGCGCACGCCAAAGGCTACCGCCAATTCATCGATGGCGTGGGCCACTACGGTTTTGGTGTCGGCTTTAGATCCCAGTTCTTTGCGGGCCTTGAGCAAGGTCTCATCGACAATGCCCTGGTACTGGGGCATTTGGGCGGCTGCTGTGATCAAAGAGGGATTGGTGGTGGCATCCTGCGGCTTAAAGGTCTCAATGGCGTTGATATCCCCCGTGTCGGCCACCACGACGGTCATCTCTCGCAACTGCTCCAGCAGGCTCTTGCTCATACTCCCCTCCTTAGCTATCGCGCTTCTGCGACCCAGTCCTAGTGTCGCCCACCCAGGCAAGGGATCCCGGTAGATGTGAGATTGTCTTAATTGTCTGCCCCACCGGTGTGGGGACAACGCGGCGCCCGCTCCTGGACTGGTGGCGCCGGTTCGGTTCACCCCCACGGGTGTGGGGACAACGGTTATTGGTCCGCAGACCAGTGGGCCCAGAGGTCGGTTCACCCCCACGGGTGTGGGGACAACCAGGAACAGGCCCGCTACGGCACGCAACTAGGGCGGTTCACCCCCACGGGTGTGGGGACAACGGTGTGTGTGGGGTTACCGTCCGGCAGCCCAGTCTTCGGTTCACCCCCACGGGTGTGGGGACAACCTTTTGGCTAGTCAGGCTAGCCAAGGCTCTCTTCTGGTTCACCCCCACGGGTGTGGGGACAACGGACTGGCGCGGGCTCAGGGGCTGGCCCCCGCTCGGTTCACCCCCACGGGTGTGGGGACAACGGGTTTGGGTGTGTCGGGGCGTGGTGGCACAGTCGGTTCACCCCCACGGGTGTGGGGACAACGGATGTAGTGATTGAGGTGCGCCATGCAACCTTACGGTTCACCCCCACGGGTGTGGGGACAACGGGTTGATGGACAGTGAGGCACTGGCCACAGAATCGGTTCACCCCCACGGGTGTGGGGACAACGGCGTCGGTATCGGCCTGGGCCCGGCGCAGGGTAACGGTTCACCCCCACGGGTGTGGGGACAACTGTCTTCCCTCTGTCCTCTCCCTCTCCCTGCCTAGCGGTTCACCCCCACGGGTGTGGGGACAACTGCCCAGCGCTGTGTTTTGCGTCGCAACGGGCGCGGTTCACCCCCACGGGTGTGGGGACAACGGATGGTGTCGCCGGCCCAGGTGACGTTTGCCAACGGTTCACCCCCACGGGTGTGGGGACAACTTGCAGAGCCACCCCCGCAGGAGTAGCTCTACGTCCGGTTCACCCCCACGGGTGTGGGGACAACGGGGCGGGGGCCTGGTGGTTGGTGTCTACCTTACGGTTCACCCCCACGGGTGTGGGGACAACGGAGAGAGAGATGCAGGGAACACCACCCGGAAACCTTGGTTCACCCCCACGGGTGTGGGGACAACTTGCCTATCCAGGGGCGGTCAAGGTGGGGGGATTGGTTCACCCCCACGGGTGTGGGGACAACTGCCAATCGGTCTGACCACGTGAACCGTCGCGCTCGGTTCACCCCCACGGGTGTGGGGACAACACTTCGATTTTTGCCGATTTTAGTAGGTTTTGACCAGCAGCACCCCTTCTATGTCTACTAGCTGCCGCGAGGGATCCCCGATGCTTCTGGCCCAGAATCCCTGCTCTGAGTTGATGGAATAGACCATCAGTGCAGAGCCGTCGCCGATTTTGCTGGTCACCCGCGCCCACAGTTCTTCTCGAACCAGAGCCGAGACGCGACCGACAAAGACCCCCGCCTTGATCTCAAACAGCCAGCGGCTTAGGTCTCCCCTCAAACTTGCTGGGACATTCTCCAAGATGAAAACCACCATTAGTCCGGCGTTGCCTCATCTAGATCTTCTCCGTAGCTCACTCCCCCCTCAACAGCTCCCTTCTCGTTATCCCAAAGAGCACCCAAAGGGCTAGACTCGTCCTGAGTAGCTCTGAAGCCGAGGATGGCGTCAACATCGTCTATGATTCTCTGCATCAACCGATGCTCTACAAACTTTTCTCGACACAGTTGCCTGGTTCTCGACTCAAAGTTTGGCATCAATTCAGCGGCAGCCTTGAAGGCAGCAGGAATAGTGATCTCTGTTTTGTAGAGATCGGCAACATCATAAACAAAAGATAAGGGCTTGCCTATGTGAATAAATCCCAGCGCAGTTGAATAGCCTACGGCATTGAGCGCTGCCTGGCAAACAGAGTAGAGGCAAGTATTGGCAACAGAAAGAGCTCGATTAACGGGATCAGCACATTCCCATTCCTTGAGCTTATAGGAGCGTCCTTTCCACTTTACCCCTGTTTCCTTGCTCAGGCGATTGTAAACAGTTCGCACTCGCACTCCCTCTAGGCCACGAATCTGCTCAAGGGTTAGCCCTTCTTTTAAAGGTTCGGGAAAGCGAAAGGAATACATACGCCGAACCACTTCCATATGCTGGACGGGATCTGCCCAGAGTTTGGCCTGGTGATAAAGCCTTTCCACGCTGCTAGAAGGATGGGATCCGCTGGCATAGAAGCGTAGCCCATCTTCGCCAACCCACTGGACTGAGCAGAGGCCATCGGCCAAGTTCTTAATAGCAGCGTGAGTAATTGCCGTTCCGGGGCCTAGCATTAAAGTTGTCAAGCTGGCACAAGGGATTATATATCTGCCATCTTCTTGCAAAACGGCAACAGCTTTAGCATCTTGCTCAATTCGGCACCGTTCCACATAGACGAAGCTTATGCTATCTCGAACCTTTGGGATAGAACGTAAACTTTTCGCAGTTGTCTTTGTGCTCATAAGATACTCTCCTTTAGAAGGCAAAACTAATAGGGAAAGTAGCTGATCTTGCTAAGTGATAGGAGTCCGCAGCCGTAGGAGCGCCCTCGCCCAATTCCTTGTTGCACTGCTTTGACCAAAGCTTCAGCATCAGTTACCCGCAATATGCCCTGGAACAAAACGGTGTGGATACGAACTGGCCCGGAGAGCCCCTTTTTGATCCCAAATATTTGCGGCGATGGGATCCCTTCTGCAGCCAACACCTCAAACCCATGCTGCTGGCCCTGGCGGCGGAGCCATTCCAGTTGATCCTCAGAGCGAAAAAAGCCAATAATCTTGTGGGTCTTCCTATCTCGCTTGCTGGGATTTGCTCGAAGTCGAAACTGAAAGCATCTTCCCTTACTTAGAACTTCTGGCTTTAGGTCAAAGATTTTGACTTCCGGATCCCTTTGGACATAACCCTGGGGCAAGCGAGACCAATCTGGTTGAATGGCTGATTGTACCAGGAGAGTGCAGCCATCGGGTTCTTGACGGTAAAGAATATGCCAATCGGAGCGAGGGGTTTTGGTGGGTTGATCGGGAAAACCATGCATAATTCGCTGGTGCAAAGCGTGAGCATTACTGAGCTCTCGCTGCACCAAAATCTGTCGCTCGTTGAGGATCAGCCGGGAAAGATACATATCACCTCCGGGAGTTTATAGTATTCTGTCTTCACAGCCCGGCAACCGAAACGCCGTGGCTGCCAGCTCAAAGGCACATCTTGGCGCACATCTAAGCTCTCAGGAACCTCCAAAACAAAGCGAAGTTGAGAGGGACACTGCTCGCGTCTAGAACACTCGTAAGGGTGCTGACGCAAAGCTTCCAGCAAGGGCTGCTCCACAAGCCCCAATCGCAAAGGGCGGCTGGGAATAAAACTCTTCCGTCCTAGAAACACTTGCCAGTGAGGTTTTTGCAAAGCTTGATCCAAGGTTCTCAGCAAATTAAAATCCCCTTCCAATCCCACCAGGTAATCCCCATCCGCTACGTAGTAGCGCTCACTAAGCGTCGTTTCCGCTTTACGCCTATCGTGCATATTGTTTTGCACTGTGTGGAAGTCTTTGCGAAGGATCCCTTCCTTATTCACTCGCACCCCCATTCTGAGGGCAGCTAGATCATCAACAGGTTCCCAACGAGGGCGACCCAGTGCCGCGCAGAGGATCCCGATGACAGCCGACTTTGTAGGCTCACGACGGCTATCGCGATAATCAAACTGGCTGTGGTCGCCCCAGCTCATCATCGGGGCCCGCAATCGCATGAGAAGCGTAGTCATGATCTAAGCTCCTTTGCCGTTGTTGGCCACGCCAAGAGCTTTGAGAGCACTATTTAAGAGCTCTTCTACAGAATCTTTCTTGCTAGATTTGAGTACGTTAAGTCTCTCGGCTAGCCTATCAAGGGCAACAACGCCCTTATACTGCACATCAGCTTCTCCATACATCTTGATAAGTGATCCCCAATACTCATCTAAAGCTTTAACGGCATTTTCCAGTAGGCTAAATCCTCCACTAGGAGCAACCGGGTTTTCAAAGGCATCCACCAAGGAAATAGGCTGCCCTTCTCGAACTACCACCATCACCAATGCTGGCCGAGTGTGGGCGGCAAATCCGTTTTGATGTCCGCTGGGCACAGCATGAATGAAAGCCGTAGCAAAAGCCTTGATAATGGATCCTAGATGTTCAGTTCCACCTAGATTTTCAACCAACTGCTCCTTATCGAGAACAGCAAAGCGGTAGTAGGTAGAGCTGTTGTACCCCGTCTCGCCCATGTGGTCGGCTCCGGTGTCCTCACTACTGCCCAGGTCGTCTACGGCTGTGAAGAAGTCGAATTCTTGTTGCAGGACATTAATACTAGTTGCATGGGCCACTTGAACGGCAGCATCGACATTGACTGTGGGTAGCGAGGCCATCATCCGACCGAACAAAGCCACATCACCCGGTTTTCCTGTATCAACCAAAGCTTTCTCGATCGCCTTGGCTATGTTGGGATCCTTTTGGGGAAGCTTAGGCTTTTCCTCTCGTAAGCTGGATTCGATGGCAGACCAGTTTTTGATTAGGATTTCGGCAATTGCATCAAGTTCTGTCTTACCCAAAAATATAATAGTGGTGGCTTCGTTCTTATCATTAAACTTGAGCTTAAGCCCTTCCTCTAAGGCCAGCCGAGCAACCAGCTCAGCTTGCTCATCAGGGATCCCTGCCTTCACAAGCTTAGATTTCAACTCAGGGATCCAGTTACGAGAGCGATCGGCAAAGTGAGCCGGGTCTAGCTTGGCATATTGGTAATAGTATTTTCGCGCTGCCCGCTTCTGGCACTGGCTAGAGATTCGCGCTCGCGGACGACCGCCGAATATCGTAGATTTGGGCATGCCATTTTCATCGCGGTTTAGGTTGGCAGGAGGGAAACTTTGAATCAAATGAATTTCCATTCGCATGGCTATTTCTCCTCTAAGGTATGGTGTCGGAACAAGTCTGCTAGCTTAAACAGAGGCAAGTGCCTCTCAGCCTACATCCTCTTTGAAGTCATCGGAGACCTCGAAACTTACATTATCAGTTTCTTCTGACCTTGCAGATCCAGAAGAAGGTGATTGCCAAAAAGTTCTAGCCCATTTATCTTGAACAACTTGATCGGGGTGGTTCCATAAGCAAAGGTCAACGATCAAACGTGGGTAGTAAACAGAAATCCTCCTCTCCTTTTTGCTCTTCATCTGTCGCACTAGAGCTGTGATTGGATATTCGATATAGTCAAGATCGGTCTCCAGAAGAGCTCTAAACCTTCGTTCTGGGCCTTTAGATTCAGTGCTGTCTTGCAGTTCCCGACAGCTTTTCGCAAAGTTACCGGCATCCGGTTCTGCATCTTGATCATGGTAAACAGAGAGACACGCCACAAAGATCCAGATATCCTGTTCTTGTTCGGGGATCCCTTGCAAATAGGGCAGTACAAAGGGGTAAATTTTTCGTAAGTGGTGGTGCTTGCCGGAAAGTGCCCGCTTGAAGGCAACTTTGGCGCCGGTGTCGTTTTTAAGGCGATCCTTAATTTCCTGTAAGAACTTTTTTGCTCGTTCTAGTCGATTATGAGAAGAGATTTGAGTTGTAGCCATAACTTAGACTCCTATTGGACAACGGCTTGCTCCTTCTTCTGCTTTTTCTTAGCTGTTTTTTGTTTTTGAGCTTTCTTTTCCCTTGGGTCGGCGCGAAGCTCTGCTAGTTTCCACTCCAGTGTGCGCAAGGCAGCTGCTCTGGCCTGATGATTGCGAATAGACTCAATGGATTCGGTGAAGGCTCTCCGAGCGGCATCTTGTACAGTCTTAATCCAGGCAGGTAGAGTGGTAAGTCCATAGCGGGTAATGCCATCAGCTCCAGTTTGGTTATCTTGGGGTAAATCATGAAGTAGCCTTGAGAAAGCTTGGTCTAGAATTGTCCAGTAGCGAGACTCTCCATCTAAAGCTTTGGATAGCTTCTTGGATAGATTCTCAGTCTCTTCGTTTTTGAGAACCTCTGCCAGAGAAAAGTAGGGGCTGCCTTTAAAAGATCGAAAGATTTGTTGATGGTTCTCGGCAATTCCAATAGCGCTTTTTAAGCTCTGCGCCAACTCCAAATCTGTAACAAACTGTATTGGAACTGAAAATCGAGCCGAACTCCATCCTAAAGGTTTAGCCTGGTCAGCGCTCATACCCAACACTTCAAATACAACCAAATTATTGACCAATTCTTCTGACTTGAGCTCAGCTAGCCAGTCCACAATCCGAGGACGGGTTTGCTTGCCAGCCGTCAAGAGAAAACTGTCCGCATCCCGCCACAACTGTCTGTGTAAAGATAGACGCACTGGTTTACCTTCTTTATAGGCAACGCTACATTCCCACTGCCGGGCCTCTACACCCTCGGGTAGGGAGTTGCCCATAGTGATAGCCAATTGCTGCACTCGCCCAGCTTCTGAAAACAGCCGCAGCCGCCGCCAGGGAAAGGTTAAGTAGTGGATGTATCCCGCAGGGATTTCTTTTTTCGGTTGGCCAGTGTAGCCAACTTCGGTTTCCCAGGTGGGTACATCTTCTCCAGCTACCACACTCGGTATCTCATTCTCTGGGCTATACTGCATCAAGTTCAGCATCAGCGTCTCTTTTAAGGTTCTTCCTTTTAAAAGGACATTGGCAACATTCATAGTCGGAGTGTTTACAGCAGAGCGATTGCCACTGTCTTGCCCGACATAAAATGCCCTTAGGCTAGTGATATCGACTCCCTGTAGACGCACCAATAGTCGAGCAGCTTCCGGCAAGGAGATGCTGTAGCCGCTCCATTCGTGTTCATGAGAGAATACTTCAGAGGTGCTCATGGTATGGATGGCGTAGACAGGCACGGCTCTTTCTATAGGTAAAGCTGGATCCTGCATGAAGGGGTGAGTGGGATGGAATAGGTCAAAACAATTTTGACTACCCTGCAAGTACTCAACAACTCTCTTTCCATTGTCTTGAAAGATTTCCTTCCAGTGATCTGTATCTGTCGGCCCAAGATAGGCTCGGTGCATAATTGCCAGTAGAAAACGGTAGAGGGCTAAAGTGGTAGGCGGATTATCTCCTCGAATCTCTTTTAGGCTTTCCCACTCTCTAAACAACTCAACTAAAGACAACTCTTGGATCCGAAAATCGGGATCGAGTACAGGGATCCACTTTTCTCTGGTGAGATTAAAGGATTGGCTCTCCATGAGCTCCTCCCCAACGTTAGCTGTCAACCTTCTCGATCACGATCCCTAAGTTAGGATCCAACCGTAGCCGCCAGTTGCCAATCTGGGCCCACCCTTCGGCGTTCAAGACAACGTAGCGACAGTTACGCAGCAGAGCAGATGTCCAAGTTTTGGGGTTCTCCCGCCTCAGCAGCTCCTTTACAAGCTCCTGGCGGGAAGCAATGCGAACACTGTGGGCCAGTAACTTACGAATCATCGGCAAGCTGGGCTCAGTTTCTAGATCCACTGGATCGTGAGAGCCGGGAAAGACTAAACTGCTCTTCCCTTGTTGCAAGAAAATTGTTACTACTGAAGGCTGCCCAAGTCTGGTAACGGCAGCGATAGTGCTTTCGTCATCCTCTTTTTTTAGGTAGGTAAACTGTTCGGGCCTCACATCGGCATGTGGCGGTGGGATCTTTACTTCATTAGCTCGAGATCTTTTAGCATCCTCTTCTTCAACTTTGTACTTTTCCAAAGAGTCGTTCCAATCTTTGGAATGAACTGGCTCTAAGTTTTCGGGGGTAGGTCTCTCCAGGTCATATACTGATTCAATTAAGTCGTCAATTTCTTCAGGTAGTTGCACGTTTTGGCGCTGTCTCAGAGTCAACCAACTGCGTAGGAGAATGTGCTGATCGTAGATAGAGCTACTCTCCCGAAAATTAGCTCTGCCCTCAGCGTCCAGCTCTGGTTTCACTATCCACAAGTAGGGAGCAGACAGCTCAGGTGGTCGCTTATCCCGCCGATGGCGGTGGAGTCGCCCAGAGCGTTGTAGAAGAAGATCAATGGGAGCTAGGTCGCTAATCATTAAGTCAAAGTCAACATCTAGGCTTTGCTCAATGACCTGAGTTGCTATCAAAACAAAGTGAGAGGGACGTCGATGTCCTTTTTTGCCAAATTTCTCTAAGCATTCTTTCTCAATCTGCTCTCGATCTTTGAACAAAAAGCGCCCGTGAAATAAACCCAATTCTTCCGGCGGAAAATCATTTTGGAGATGCTTAAACACTTGCTGGGCGCGATCAACCGTTGAGCAGATAACAGCAACGCACCCACCCCCTTTGGAAAGCACTTGCCGGAGTTCTGCGGGCCATTGGTCATCCTGAACCCAGCGGATCCCTAGTTGACGGCGCACGTGCTCGGAAGGAGCAAAAGGCTGAGCTAGGGCGGCTCCAGAAGCTAAAGCAGTGATGCGAGGGTAAGGGGCGGCAGGCAGTTCGGGCGGGGGCTGTCCACAGCCCCTGGCATAGGCAGCCAGCAATCGCTGGCGGGTACCGGCGGGCAGGGTGGCCGAGAGGGCGATCACGGGGGATCCCAAAACGGCTGCCCATTCCAGGAACCGCTCTAGCAGAGTGCTGGTGTAGAGGTCGTAGGCGTGGATCTCGTCCAGGATGATGGTGCGGCCTGCCAGACCAAACAGCCGGACAAACTGGTGGCGAGCCCGTACTGCACCCATTAGGGCTTGATCAAGGGTGCCCACCCCGTAGGGACTGAGCAGCGTTCGCTTGCGGGCAGTGTGCCACTCGCTGGCAAAAACCCCCTTGCCCTCCTGGTCGTAAACCTGATCTAGGCGGCAGACAGTCTCTAGGTAATCTTCTTTGAGAGCTGCTGCCCCATGGCTGAGGGTTAGGTTCACGATGGTATCGGGATAGCGCTTTTGCAAAAATGACTTGACGCGCTCGAACATGGCGTTGCTGGTTGCCTGGGTAGGCAAGCCGATGTAGAAGCCGCCGGCTCCGCTTTGGTGCTGCAGGTGGTCGGCCAGGTAGAGCGCCGCCTCGGTTTTGCCCTCCCCCATGGCGGCCTCGACAATGACCAAGCAGGGTGGAGCCAGCCTGTCCTTCAGGGCAATGGCTGCCGATTGCAGCGGTCGCGGTTCGCTGATGAAGTCAAAGAGAGCCTCAAAAGTAAGAGGGCTGCCTGTGGGGGGCGCAACCCAGCCTTGGACCTTCAGGGCTTGCCGGGCTTTTTCAGGTATCCCCTGAGCGTAGGTCTCAAAGGGCTCGTCGTTGGCGTAGGGAAAACTCTCCGCATTCGAGGCAATCCAGTCCGCAACGGTTGTCAGGCCGGCCAAGATCATGGCGGCGGCATTGTTGCAGCGGGTGGGGATCCCTTCTCTTTTCAGCCCAACAAAACTTTGTAGTTGCTGGAAAATCTCTCGACGAAATGGGATCCACTCCCCTCGACCGACATCGTCGGGGGAGAGACTTTGAATATCCTGAAGTCCCGGGAAAAAGCCATGATGACCGCCGACAATAGCTGACAATTTTTGGGCCAGTTTCTTTGGCAGTTCCAGCTCTTCCAGAAAGCTGGGCAGGGTTGCGGCGGTCACTGTTCCGTGAGGAGTTGGTTGGCCGGTGTTGGGATAGCTGCGCCACAGATCGTAGAGACGGGATCCCACCAGGGCTTTTCCCACTTCGCCAACTTGAAACTGAAAGGCAGGACTGACCTTGCCCAGGTCGTGGCAGCCTGCCATGAACCCGCAAAAGCGAGCTAAGGGATCCCCTTCCAGCCCCAACCCTGCCGAGAGCTGCTGACGGGCAAGGGGGCTGAGGTAGGTTTGCACGATCTCGATGGCCACGGCTGCCGTATCGGCTAGGTGGCAGAGGACGGGATGGTATAGAGGTCGGCCATCTTCTCGCAACTGTCCCTGTCCGGTCTTGGCCCAAAACTTATTCATGGCGACGGCTCCTTGTCGGTGTAGCGCTGACTCATTTCGCAGATCTCTTGCCGCATCATGTCCACCAACTCCGGGGGCTCCAGCACTCTGGCTCCTCTGCCATAGCCCAACACCCAGCGCTTGACGTCATTCATCCCCTGCACGGTTATGCGCAGAACCAGGGATCCGTCTGGGTTTTCTTCGATGACTTGGGTTGGATGCCAGCGCCGCTCCCGAATGAAGGGTGCCGTTTGGGCATCAAACCAAATCCCCACCTGGCGAGGGATCCCGCCCGCCTCATGCTGAAAAATCATTGCCAGATAGGCTTTAGCATCGAAGTTGGGATCTATCTCAAAAGTGTCCGCCAAGGTTTTGAGAGCCAGAATCCTGTCCACTCGGAACCAGCGCACCTCTTGTCTTTTGTGACACCAGCCAATCACGTAGGGATTGGTGCCGCGGTAGATGTGCAAGAGATAGGGATCCAACTTCCGTTCCGACACCTGATCGCCTCGACTGGCGGTGCGATAGCGCATCCACACTCGTCTTTTTTCCCGACAGGCGTCCTCCAACTGTTGCCAAATCTCCCAGTCCAGATGGGTTTCCGCCCCCGCCCGAAAGATGAGACGCTCATCGGCTAGCTGCTGGAGATCCAGCCACTCCTGCTCCGGAAGCCGTTGCGCCAACCGCCCAATCGCCGAGCGCAACTGCGGGGCATAGGCCGATCCTGCGTAGGCTTCCAGCATTCTCGCTCCCAAAGTCAGGGCAAACAGTTCCCCCTTGGTGAGGGGTATCGTCGGCAGGCGCCATTCCCGATCGGTGTAGTGATATCCCTTTTCGCGGCTGACTTTGATGGGGGCTTGAAAGCGATCCTTCAAGAAGCTGATGTCTGCTCGAACAGTCCGTTCGCTCACCTCCAAAGCCTCAGCCAGCGAAGCGGCTGTCTGCCGCTGCTCAGAGCGCAGCAGCACGTCCAGCTTCAGGATCCGCTCTAACTGGCGTAGCATTGCATACCTCAGCAAGGATGAGCGCATTCTAAACAACTCACCCGGCAAAAACACTTCCGACTTCTCTAAAGATTTGCTGAAGGTTGAAACTTCCTGCTCACGGGGATCAGCATGAACCCTGATTGGACAGGCCAGACAGGGCCGAGAGCGACCCTAGAAGCTGCCTATCCGGCCTGGCTGCGCAACTGCCGCAGCAGCCGCTCGAACTCTTCCGGCAGAGGGGCAGTAAACTGCAGCGGCTGGCCGGTGCGCGGGTGGACAAAGGAGAGCTTCCAGGCGTGGAGAGCTTGGCCGCTGAGTTTGACGGGGCTGGTTTTGCTCTGGGTATAGAGGGGATCCCCGACAATGGGCAGGCGCAGGTGGGCGGCATGCACCCGAATTTGATGGGTGCGGCCGGTCTCCAGTTCAAACTGCATCAGGGTGTAGTTGCCCAGGCGCTCCAGCACCTGCCAGTGGGTTACCGCCGCTCGCCCTTGGCCAGAGGGCAAAACCGCCATCTTCTGCCGCTCCACCGGGTGGCGGCCAATGGGGGCAGAGATCGTGCCTTGGCTCTGGGCTGGCCGGCCAAACACCACCCCTAGGTAGATGCGCCGAGCCGTCTTGGCCTGGATCTGGGCCTGCAGATGCTGGTGGGCCTGATCGTGTTTGGCAATCACCAGGGCGCCGGTGGTGTCCTTGTCGAGGCGATGGACGATCCCTGGGCGCAGCTCGCCGTTGATCCCGGAAAGGCGAGGACAGTGGGCCAGCAATGCATGCACCAGCGTGCCGCTGGCATGCCCAGGAGCAGGATGCACCACCAGACCGCGCGGCTTGTTGATGACCAGCAGATCCTCATCTTCGTAGAGAATGTCTAAGAGGATCCGCTCCGGCTCCAAAGTTGTAGGGGTGGCTGGCGGGATCCGCACCTCAATCTCATCCCCGGCTTGCAGGGGGCGATCCTTATCCAGGCAGGGCCGCCCATTGAGCCAAACCTGGCCCTGGCGAATGAGCTGCTGCAGGCGCGAGCGCGACAGCTCCGGCAGTTGTTCCGCCAACCCGCGATCCAGCCGCAAGCCCTGCTGTTTTTCCGTCACTCTTACCTGGCGAATTGCTGCCACCGGATCCCTGGGGCCTTCCATTTGCCCTGTTTCCGCAAACTGCTGCTTTGAAAACATTGTGGCAGAGCGGTTACTTTTGCATTAGGTAAAAAAGGGCGAAGATTTGTGGCAGCTCTTTCAGCTGGATCCTGGCGAGATTGCCTTTGTCTCCTCCCCATCTCAGCCGTCTCTGGGGGCGTTGTGCCGGGATTCTAGCCCCAGGAAAACCCTCAGTACAGTGGGGGTATAGACCCTCAAAGCTAGGCCAGGTCCTGGCCAGGGGAAGTTTTTTGCTACACACAACTATCACAACACTTATTCACGCTTGCTCTGATGGGCATAAGGAGACAAAGCATGTCGGATGGAGCAACGCTGGGATCCCAGCTTCAACAATCCCCTCACCGCCAGCTTGGCTCAGAGCCACCCTTGGTTGTGCCCCTCATAGAGGTGGGGCTGCGGGACGTGGCCCAGGTGGGTGGGAAAAACGCCTCTCTAGGGGAAATGCTGCAGCAGTTGACCCCCAAAGGAATCCGCGTGCCCCTGGGGTTTGCCACCACCGCCCATGCCTATCGCCAGTTCATCGCCGCTGCTGGCCTCGAGGAGAAGCTGCGGGAGATCCTCAAAGACCTCGATATCGAGGATGTGCGGAACCTGCGCGAGCGGGGCAAAGCCGCCCGCACCTTGATCCTGCAGACGCCTTTCCCCCCAGAGTTGGAGCAGGCCATCAGCGAAGCCTACCAGAAGCTGTGCGAGCGCTACGGCCCCGATACCGATGTGGCGGTGCGCTCCAGCGCCACAGCAGAAGACCTGCCGGATGCCAGCTTTGCCGGCCAGCAGGAGACCTACCTCAACGTGCACGGGATCCAGGCAGTGCTGAATGCCTGCCACCGCTGCTTTGCCAGCCTGTTTACCGACCGGGCCATCTCCTACCGCCAGATCAAGGGCTTTGACCACTTCCAGGTGGCCCTCTCGGTGGGGGTGCAGAAGATGGTGCGCTCCGACCTGGCCTGTTCGGGGGTGATGTTCTCCATCGACCCAGAAACGGGCTTTAAAGACGCGGTGTTGATCACCGCTGCCTATGGGCTGGGGGAAAACGTGGTGCAAGGCATCGTCAACCCCGACGAATACGTGGTCTTCAAACCTACCCTAAAGCAGGGGCTGCGCCCCATCCTCTCCCGCAAGCTGGGCAGCAAAGCCCTGAAGCTGGTCTACGACGAGGAGGGATCCCGTTCCACCAAAAACGTACCCGTCCCCGAGAGCCTGCGCCGCCAATATGCCCTGCAGGACGACGAGATCCTAGAGCTGGCTCGCTGGGCCTGCCTCATCGAGGAGCACTACTCGGCGCTGCGGGGCCGCTTCACCCCCATGGACATCGAGTGGGCCAAAGACGGGATCACGGGCGAGCTGTTCATCGTCCAGGCCCGCCCCGAGACGGTGCAATCCCAAAAGGCCACCAACCGCCTCAAGACCTACCGCTTTACGCAGACGGAGGCGCGCCCAGACCCCCTGGTGCGGGGACGGGCGGTGGGAGAGGCCATCGGCCAGGGCACAGCCCGCGTCATTTTGGATGTGCGCCGCTCGGATCAGTTCCAGGCTGGCGAGGTGCTGGTGACGGAGAAAACCGATCCCGACTGGGAGCCGATTATGAAAAAGGCCAGCGCCATCGTCACCAACCAGGGGGGCAGAACCTGCCATGCGGCCATCATTGCCCGCGAGCTGGGGATCCCGGCCATTGTTGGCTGCGGCAACGCCACGCAGGTGCTCCGCTCCGGCGATCCCATCACCGTCTCCTGCGCCGAAGGGGAGGAAGGGCGCGTCTATCCTGGTCTATTGCCCTATGAGGTGACGGAGATCCCGCTAGAGGAGCTGCCCCGCCCCCGCACCCAACTGATGATGAACGTGGGCAACCCGGAAAAAGCCTTTGGCCTGAGCGAGATCCCTTGCGACGGCGTGGGTCTGGCGCGGCTGGAGTTCATCATCGCCAACCACATCCAGATCCACCCTCTGGCCTTGATCCACTACAACGAGGCGGTCAAGGAAGAGCCGAGCCTGGCGGAGCTCACCGCCCAGTATGCCGACAAGCCGGAGTACTTTGTAGACAAGCTGGCCCAGGGGGTGGCCACCATCGCCGCTGCCTTCTACCCCAAGCCGGTGATTGTGCGCCTGTCGGACTTCAAGAGCAACGAATACGCCCACCTGCTGGGCGGATCCCGCTATGAGCCCCACGAGGAAAACCCGATGATCGGCTGGCGGGGGGCCTCCCGCTACACGGATCCCCGCTACCGCGATGGCTTTGCGCTGGAGTGCCGGGCCATGAAACGGGTGCGGGACGAGATGGGCCTGACCAACGTCATCTTGATGATCCCCTTCTGCCGCACCCCGGAAGAGGGGCACAAGGTGCTGGAGGAGATGGCCCGCCACGGCCTAGTGCGGGGGGAAAACAGCCTGCAGGTGTACGTCATGTGCGAGCTGCCCAGCAACGTCATCCTGGCCGACGAGTTCTGCCAGATCTTCGACGGCTTCTCCATCGGCTCCAACGACCTCACCCAGCTCACCCTGGGGTTGGACCGCGACTCGGCCCTGGTGGCCCACCTTTTTGACGAGCGCCACGAGGCCGTCAAGCGGATGATTGCCCAGGTGATCCAGACGGTGAAAAGCCACGGGCGCAAGATTGGCATCTGTGGACAAGCCCCCAGCGACTACCCTGACTTTGCCCGCTTCCTGGTGCAGCAGGGGATCGACTCCATCAGCCTCAACCCCGATTCCCTGCTGAAAACCCTGTTGGTGGTGGCCGAGGCGGAAGCTGCCGGCGCCCACTAGGGGACTGCGCCGGGATCCCGTCTGCTGGGTTACAATCTTCTCTGCTGTGTTGCCACCCCCGCCATGATCCACGAACTCTCCATGCCGGCCCTCAGCTCCACCATGGAAACGGGCAAGATCGTTGCCTGGCTGAAGAACCCCGGCGACCGGGTGGAGAAAGGGGAAAACATCCTGGTGGTGGAGTCGGACAAAGCAGACATGGATGTGGAGTCCTTCCACAGCGGCATTCTGGCCAGCATCCTCATCCCAGCCGGGGAATCGGCGCCGGTGGGCGCCCCCATCGCCCTCATTGCTGAAACCGAAGCGGAGCTGGCCGAGGCCCAGGAGAGAGCCAAGGCCCTCTCTAAGGGTGCTGCGCCGGCGGCTACCCCTAGCGCGGCCTCTGTCCCCACCGTTCAACGGCCAACCCCTGCGCCTGCAGCAAGCCCCCCCTCCACGCCCCCAAGTGGCTCCGACGGAGCTGGATCCCAGCGCATCCTGGCTTCCCCACGGGCGAAAAAATTGGCAGAAAGCCTGGGGGTTGACCTGCGCACGGTGCGCGGCTCCGGCCCTGGTGGGCGCATCGTAGCCGAAGATGTGGAGCGGGCCGCAGCTCAGCCCGCCTCTGCCCCGGCGGCAGCTCCTTCCTCGGTCACTCCTCCCCCCGTCTCTGTGCCCCTGGGAGAAGTGGTTCCCCTGAGCACCCTGCAGGCGGCGGTGGTGCGCAACATGAACGCCAGCTTGGGCGTGCCGGTGTTCCACGTCGGCTACACCATCACCACTGACAGCCTGGATCAGCTTTACCAACAGGTAAAACCCAAAGGGGTAACCTTGACGGCCCTTTTGGTCAAGGCTGTGGCCGTGACTCTAGAAAAGCACCCCCTCCTCAACGCCAGCTACACCGAAAACGGGATCCATTACAAAGCCGACATCAACATCGCCGTGGCGGTGGCCATGGAAGATGGGGGCCTAATTACCCCTGTGCTCAGGCAGGCCAACCGGATCGATCTCTACGAGATCTCCCGCCGCTGGAAGGATCTGGTGGAGCGGGCGCGGCGCAAGCAACTGCAGCCGGAGGAGTACACCAGCGGCACCTTTACCCTCTCCAACCTGGGCATGTTTGGGGTGGATCGCTTCGACGCCATCCTGCCTCCCAACCAGGGATCCATCTTGGCCATTGGTGCTGCTCGCCCCACCGTGGTGGCCACGCCGGAAAAAGCCATCGCCATCCGCTCCCAGATGCAGGTTAACCTCACCTGCGACCACCGCGTCATCTACGGTGCCCACGCCGCAGCTTTCTTGCAAGATCTAGCCCAGTTGTTAGAACAAAAGGTGGGATCCCTGACGCTGTAACCAGCCCATCCGCCAATTAGTAGGCAAGAGTTATTCCCTTTGATCGGGGGGGAAAGTTGTTTCTGGAGAGTTCACCTCAGGCTCCTCTGGGGCAAGCGTTTCTCGGCGCACCTCCTGGTCTTGTACCACCTGAAAAATCAGGGTGAAAGGGCGACCCACCTCAGCTTCCACAAACTCTTCTAGTAGTGCCACCTGTCTCGGTGTGACGGGCTCGTCCGCTCGCACCGACAGCACCACCTCCGGCGGATCGGCTACCCAGTTAAACTCGCTGCGCAAGAGGGTTACCCGTTGGAATGTAATGGTTCTGTTGAGCAGAGCGGTTCGTAGCGCCAATTCCAGCCGAGATTGATACAGCAGTTGGGTCATACTGGCTGCCAGCGGCACCAGCAACAGCATCACCAGGCCAAACACCCAAGCCAATCCAGAACGGGCCTTGTGCAAAGGGGCGTAGCCCATCACCAAAAAGGTGAGCATACAGGCCAAGGCAATTCCCAACAGGTTCGTGGAATAGAGGAGCGCCGCCCCCAGGCTGATCTCCCAGTCTCCATGGGCCAACCCTAAGCCAATCACACACACCGGCGGCATCAACGCCACAGCAATCGCCACCCCTGCCAAACTGTCGGCGATCTCTTTGCGCACCCTGGCAAAAGCGCCGATTCCCCCTGCCGCTAGCGCCACTCCCAGATCCAATAGGTTGGGTTGAGTGCGGGCCAAAATTTCGCTGCCCCAGTTGGGAAGACCTACCCATCGCCCCAGCAGGAAAGATACTCCCAACCCAATTCCGGTTCCCACGGTCAGAGATAGGATACCTGTCCGAAACAAGACTACATTCCCGTCCAAAGCCCCCATGGCCATGCCGCGAATCGGCAACATCAAAGGAGCCACGATCATCGCCCCAATGATCACAGCCGGGCTATTGGCCAGCAAGCCCAACGTGGCAATGACACAGGAGCCAAGCACCAACATCAAGTAGTTGAGGCTGAGGCGAGACTCCCGCATTAGCTCCAGCACCAACTCGGCATACTCTTCTGCACTGACCAGGGGCAGCCGCCAGCGGAAGGGCTGTAGCCAACCCTGAGGTGAAGGAACCAAGCCATTTTCTGAGCTGCTGCCAGTAAAACGACGGATCCTGTTCATGTCCATGATTGGGTTCCCTTGGCGGTGTCAAGAACAGACCAGCCTTGGGCTTTCAGCAGTCTAGCTTGGCAGAGAATCGGGGCTCACGATCCTCCTTTGGGAAAGCGCCGCATCAGGTCTTGCACGGCTTCAGCATGGTAGGAGCTGCGGGTTAGAGGCGAAGACACCACCTGCAAAAAGCCCAGCTCTTCCCCCACTTGCCGCCAGTGGTCGAACTCTTCGGGGGCGACATAACGCTCCACCGGCAGGTGTTTGGGGCTGGGCGCCAGGTATTGGCCAAGAGTGAGGATGTCGCAGCCCACCCGGCGCAGATCCCGCATCACCTGCAAAATCTCCGCGGCGGCTTCTCCCAAGCCCAGCATCACCCCCGACTTGGTGTAGAGGCCGGGATCCCATTGCCGCGCCAGTTCCAAAAGCCGCAGGGAGCGCTCGTAGTTCCCCTGGGGGCGCACCCGCCGGTAGAGGCGGGGCACGGTTTCCGTGTTGTGGTTGAGCACCGTTGGGCGGGCGGCGAGAATTTGCTCCAAGGCCTGCCAGTTGCCGCACAGATCCGGGATCAAGACCTCGATGGTCGTCTGGGGCCTGCGGCGGCGGATTTCCGTGATGCAAGCAACAAACTGGCTGGCTCCGCCATCCGGCAGGTCGTCCCGATTCACCGAGGTGATGACCGCGTGGCGCAACCCCAAGCGTTCCACCGCTTCTGCCACCCGCAGCGGCTCAGTGGGATCCAAGGGCAAAGGCCGTTTGGTGAAGTCGATATCACAGTAGGGGCAGGCGCGGGTACAGGCCGGGCCCATGATCAAGAAGGTGGCGGTGCCGTTGGCAAAGCATTCCCCTAAGTTGGGACAGGAAGCCTCTTCGCAAACCGTGTTCAGGCCCAAGTCCCGCAGCAGTTGCTGGACAGACCCGGCCCGTTGGGGGGCTTTGGCCCGCAGCCAGGGCGGTTTACCGCTAGGCGAAGAAACAGCGCTCAATGAAAACCCTCCAACCAGAAATGGCGGCAAGCGTATCTCTCAGCTTAGCCTGTCATTTTGCCCAGCCGAGACCGGCCCAGGCCAATTCCCAGCTCGATGGATCCCCACTGGTTCGGAAGCGAGACCCAAAACACGGCATACTGGAAAGCGAATGTCGAGCGATAGGGATCCCACATGGTTGTTGCTGCTCCTCCCTCCCTGGAACAACTTGCCATCAACACGATTCGTTTTTTGGCGGTGGATGCTGTTCAGAAAGCCAACTCCGGCCACCCCGGCCTGCCGATGGGGGCAGCACCCATGGCCTATGTGCTTTGGCAGCAGTTTTTGAAGTTCAATCCCCGCAACCCCAAATGGGTGGATCGGGATCGCTTTGTCCTCTCGGCGGGCCACGGCTGCATGCTGCAATATGCCCTGCTGCACCTGACGGGCTTTGATGTCAGTCTGGAGGACATCAAGCAGTTTCGCCAGTGGGGATCCAAAACCCCCGGCCACCCGGAAAACTTTGAAACCCCCGGCGTGGAGGTGACCACCGGCCCGCTGGGACAGGGGGTGGGCAATGCGGTAGGGCTGGCGATTGCTGAGGCCCACCTGGCGGCCCGCTTCAACAAGCCCGGCCACACGATTGTGGATCACTACACCTACGTGATCTTGGGTGACGGCTGCAACATGGAGGGGGTGGCCTCGGAAGCGGCCTCGCTGGCCGGCCACCTCAAACTGGGCAAGCTGATCATGCTCTACGACAGCAACCACATCTCCATCGACGGCAGCACGGAAATTGCCTTCACCGAAGATGTGGGCAAGCGCTACGAGGCCTACGGCTGGCACGTGCAAAAAGTGGAGGATGGCAACCACGACCTGAAGGGGATCGCCGAAGCCATCCAAAAAGCCAAGGAGGTCACCGACAAGCCTTCTTTGATCATCGTCGAGACCACCATCGGCTACGGATCCCCCAACAAAGCCGGCAGCGAGAGCGTCCACGGGGCGCCCCTGGGGCCGGAAGAGGTCAAGCTCACCAAACAAAACCTCGGCTGGCCGCTGGAGCCGGAGTTCTACATCCCCGACGAGGTGCTGGCCCACTTCCGCCAGGCCATCGATAAAGGGGCCAAAGCCGAGGCGGAGTGGAACGAGCGCTTTGCCGCCTACGAGAAGGCCTACCCGGAAGAGGCCGCCGAGTTCAAGCGCATCATGGCCGGGGAGCTGCCTGCGGGCTGGAAAGAAGCGTTGGCTCCCATTGCCGAAACTGGCAAAGAATCCACCCGCAACCTCTCCAAGTTTTGTCTCAACGCCCTGGCCAAGGCGGTGCCAGAGCTGCTGGGGGGATCCGCCGATCTGGCCCATTCCAACATGACCTACTTGAAGGGGATCCCGGAGTTTCAGGCCGGCTCCTACCACGGGCGCAACTTCCGCTTCGGGGTACGGGAACACGGCATGGGAGCCATCGCCAATGGCATGGCTCTGCACGGCGGCCTCATTCCCTACGACGCCACCTTCTTGATCTTCACCGACTACATGCGGCCTGCCATCCGCCTGTCGGCCCTCTCGCGGGCGCGGGTGTTGCACGTCATGACCCACGACTCAGTGGCCCTAGGAGAAGACGGCCCCACCCACCAGCCCATTGAGACGCTGGCCTCTCTGCGGGCCATCCCCAACCTCTACGTCATCCGCCCGGCGGACGCCCGCGAGACGGTGGGAGCCTACCAGGTGGCCCTCGAGGCCATGTCCACCCCGTCGGTGCTGGTGTTTACCCGGCAGGCGGTCAACCCCGTAGAAGGCACCTCCATTGAGGGGGTAGCCAAGGGGGCCTATGTGGTGGTGGATGCTCCCAACCCGGAGCTTATCTTGATTGCCACTGGCTCAGAGCTGGAGCTGGCGGTGAAGGCTGCTGCTCAACTGCAGCAGGAAGGCCGAGCGGTACGGGTGGTTTCCATGCCCTGCATGGAGCTGTTCGAGGCCCAGCCTCAGAGCTACCGCGACTCCGTCTTGCCCCCCAATGTTACCAAGCGCATCTCCGTCGAGGCGGGATCCACCTTTGGCTGGCACAAGTACCTGGGCTTTGAGGGGGTGGCCATCGGCATCGACCGCTTCGGCGCCTCCGCCCCCGGCCCTGTCTGCATGGAGAAGTTCGGCTTTACGGTGGAGAATGTGCTCAATACCGCTCGTCAGCTCCTAGGCTAGGATTTTTGCTCCTCCGGCCTGAGCCCAGCAGGGATCCCTGCTGGGTCTTTTTTGCTGCCCGATGGTGGCACAACTTGACAAGACTTAGCGAAGGCTGACAACTTGTTAGCAGGACTTGCAAAACATTGCGGTTGTTTCAAGCAAGGTTGAGACACTTGCTCCCCCAACCCTTTTCCCCTTGTGGGAGAAGGGAGCGAGAAAGTTGTTTCATAGTTTCATAGCAGGGAAAACGTTGGCTTCCAGCGATAGGCGGATGTTCTTGCGCCAACTTTGGGTCTGACAGCTCGGCCTACTGCAGGAAGCCCGCCAGTAGAATGACCACTCCCCCCACGACGGCCAAAATCGTCAGTACCCGGCCCGCGTTGGCACTGCCCTTCCAGGAATAGCTTTTCTCTGGTTTTTCCGGTTCTTCTGGCACAGCCATGCCTCCCTTTGCAGCGTTAACTCCAATTTAACTTCCTCCCATGGGATTTTAAGCTGGGCGGCGCGGCGATGGCCCTTGTTGGGGCCTAGCCTTGAAAAAACAGCGGCCATCTGGCCCGGCCAGCCCTTTTTGGGAACAATACAAGCAGACGAGGAAGGGCATCTCAATTCTGTACAAGGCGTATTCTGAGGCAGAAGCATGAGGTACGCGAAACGAAGCAAAAGAATTGGCTTGATCATGGCCGCTTTGTCAGCCTGGGTGGGTGGACACCGTGCTGTCGCTCAGCCTGCCTTTCAGACGGTGCCGCTGCCGCGCCTGCCGGTGGGTGTGGATCAATCGGTTTTCGATCGCCCGGTGGCCCGCTTCAACCCCAACCTGCCTGCCGAGCTGGTGATCCGCAATCGCACCGGCCTGCCTCTGGAATACGGCTTTACCGATCCGCGCCAGAACGTATCGGAACTGGCTGCCGGAGAAACCTTGCGCCTGAGCAACCTGCCCATCCCCAATTGTATGGCCATCAACACGCCGATGTTGTCCCCCGTGGGCTACCGGGTGAGCGTGGATCCCTTGAATGTCATCACCGTAGAAGTGCGCCTGGTCAACGATGTGTCCGGCGACCATTGTCTCGATTTACAAGAGACAGGCGCTATTTTCGTGAATTGATGCCAGCTTGAGCGGGCAAAATGTAGCCTCTGGGCTTTCGCGGCTGCTTTCTCATCCTTGCCCTAGGCGTTAGATGGCAGTTAACCTTACTTAAATCTGACACTGGGGTTGGGTCTAGGGGAGAGCCAGGCGGAGGTGTAGGCGTATCGACAGCAATCGACCCCTGTGACAGGATGCAAACAGGAGGTCTAGGTTGACTTTGCTCTGCCTCTGGGCTACTCACCTATAGGCCAACTTAACCTTATTTTGGACGGTCTCATGAGCGATAACTTGTATTCTTGGTTTCCCCGTGCCTTGCTGATCGGCGCTGCTGTTGTGGGGTTGTCGGGCCCGCCGGCAAGGGCTCAGCAAATTACGGATCCCAACCCGGCTCAAGCGGCCACTAATGTGGAGCCCACCTCGCCGATCTCGGCTTCTTTTCGTAGCCAAGATGGGGTCAGCGTGCGCCCGGAGACGGTGCGGGTTTTTCTGGACGGCAAAGATGTTACTGCTGAGTCGGTGATTACCCGGGATTTCTTCACCTACCGTCCTGCCCAGCCCTTGCCGCCGGGACGGCGGGAAGTCCTGCTGGAGTTCACCAACACCCAGGGGGTGACCCGCCGTGTTACCTGGAGCTTCACCGTGGGTAGCCCCGTCCGCGCCTCTATCGACCTGGTGGATCACAACGCCGGCAATCGCCCCTTGGCCGCGGGCGAGATCCTGCTGGTAACTGTCAAGGGCACTCCCTCCAGCCGAGTTACCGTTTACCTTGTCCAGGACGGACGGCAGGTGCAAACTCTGCCAGCTCAGGAAGTTTCCAGCGGCACCTATGTGGTCAATGCCTTGATTGAGCCGAAGGATACTACCCGTGAGGGGATCGTCATCGCTCGCTTAGAAAACAACGGCCAGGTGCGCTTTATGACTGCAGAGCAGCCGGCCCGCCTGATCGAGGGGGCTACTGGGGGCGTCCAGCGGCTCACCACCCAAGAGGTTTCCGCGACGATCAGCCCCTCCAGCCTGCTGCCCCAGATCACCAACTTGCGCGATGGGGATCGGGTTGCCGGCTCTTCCTTTACGCTGCAGGGCACCACGGCTCCCAATGCTTCCGTGCGGGTGAATGTAACGGCTTCGACCTCGCTGGGGGGCATCATCAGCGCCCAACAGACGGTGACCAACCAAACCGTGCAAGCCGATGCCCAAGGCCGCTTCACCGTTACGGTGCGGCCGCCCATTCCGGCCTCCGGCACCGTGTATCAGATCAATCTCACGGCCACCTCTGGCAACCAAACCAGCCCGACGGTGACCTTGCGCCTCACCCAGCAGTAGGCTGTCCACTTAGTTGGACTGAGGTTGTCGGCCTGCCGGTCTGGCAGTGGCGGCCAAGCTCCCCTCTCCCTCTGGGAGAGGGGCTGGGGGTGAGGGCTCACCTCTGGGAGAGGGGTTGGGGGTGAGGGTCAATCGGAAGGCGGCTGAGAGACTTTTGGGTTCTCAGAGTTTGCAGTTGGCAGGGCCTCTTGGACGCGGGTTGGGGAAAGAGAAGACCGCTGTTGCCAGCGCCACAGGATCCCGGCCATGACCAAGGTGGGCGAGACGATCATGGCGAGGATCACCGGCAGGGTCTCCGGCAAGGCCAGATAGGGGCCACCGTATTTGATCGCCGCGCTGATAACCGCAGCGGCCACCATCAATTGCAGGGCAAACCAGAGGGTTTTGGGTTTCATGGTTGGCTGGGATCCCCTACCATGGCCGTGAGGATGCCGGCAACGCTCTCCAGATCTTCCGGTACTCGGTACAAGGTCAAGTCTTGTCGGATTGTCTGTGGATCCCCAAGGATCTGTCCGAATTGCCAGGTAGATCCGATGGTGACGGCGCCGTAGATCTGCGTTTGCGGCTCCACCTGGGCCAGGGCGATCATCTCCACCGCCATTTGGACAAAAGCCCGCGTCAGATCGTCCTTTTTGGCTTCCACCACCAGCAGGATGTTCTTGCCGCGCAATAGATAATCGAGGCTGCCTTTCAGCATTGGTGACGACAAAAGCCCTACTCAATCTGGCACGGCTAGGGCAGCAGCAATCCGCTCTTTCAGGGTAGCCACCACTTCCTCAATGGGAATTTCTACCGCTTGGCCGGTGGCCCGCTCGGCCAATTCCACCTTGCCCTGCTTAAGACTGCGCCCGGTGGTAAGGCGGTAAGGGATCCCGATGAGATCCGCATCTTTGAACTTGACGCCGGCCCGCTCGTCCCGGTCGTCCCAGAGGGTCTCGATGCCGGCAGCAGCCAGTTCCTGCACCAACTTTTCCGCCACCTGCATCTGCTCCGGGTCGGAGACGTTAGGCACCACCACCACCACGTGATAGGGGGCAATGGCCACCGGCCAGATGATCCCATGGGCATCGTGGGATTGTTCCACCGCCGCCTGGGCCAGGCGCGATACCCCAATGCCGTAGCAGCCCATCCACAGCGGCTGCTCGACGCCCTGCTCGTCGGTAAAGGTGGCCCGCATCGGCAGCGAAAACTTGAGGCCCAACTGGAAGATGTGCCCAATCTCGATGCCACGGGCGGTTTCCAGAATCTGGTCGGGGTTGAGCAGACAGCGATCCCCCGCCTGGGCTTTGCGCACGTCCACCACCTCCGGCAGAGGGTACTGCTCGCCCCAGTTGGCCCCCACCACGTGCCGCCCCACCTGGTTGCTGCCGGTTACAAAGTTTTTCAGCAGGGCTGCCGTCTGGTCAACTAGGCGCAAGATCTGAGGGGCAAAGTGTTTCTGCCGGCCCAGGCAGCTATCCGGTAGGTCGGGGGCGATGTAGCCCACCGGGATCGGATCCCCTTGCCAGCTTTTCTGGATCTCCGCGTCCGCCAGGGTGAGGGTGAGCAATTTGTGGGCCTGGTAACGCTCCGCCAGACGGCTGAGGTGGTTGGCCAGTTTTACCTCATTCACCTCTTGATCGCCGCGAATGCTCAGCAGCACCACCACCCGCAGGCCGTTGTCGTAAAGGGCTTGGTAGAGGACGTTTTTGACAATCAGAGTGGGGGAGATCTTCAAGAAATCGGCCAGCTTCTCGATGGTTTCGGTTCCCGGCGTGTCCAGAACCTGGAAGGTGGTGTAGGGGGAGTCTGCTGCCGGTGGCGGAAGGGAGACGGCCTTCTCCACATTGGCGGCATAAGAGCCATCGGGGGTGTAGAGGATCTCGTCTTCGCCGGCAGAGGCCAACACCATAAACTCCTGAGAAGCCGCGGATGGCCCGCCAATGGCTCCGGCGTCGGCATCCACCACGCGAAACTCCAGCCCGCAGCGGCGCAGGATGCGGCTGTAGGCCCGGTACATGTCCTGGTAGGTCTGGCGCAGGCTCTCTTCGTTGGCGTGGAAGGAGTAGGCGTCTTTCATGATGAATTCCCGCCCACGCATCAGGCCAAAGCGGGGCCGGATCTCGTCGCGGAACTTGGTCTGGATTTGATAGAGGGTCTGCGGCAACTGGCGATAGGAGCGGATCAGATCCCGCGCCAGCAGGGTGATCACCTCTTCATGGGTGGGGCCCAGGGCCTGCTCGCGTCCCTGCCGATCTTTGAGGGCAAACATGATCCCTTCGGCTTGGGTGTACACGTCCCAGCGGCCCGATTCCCGCCAGATCTCCGCCGGCTGCAACTGGGGCAGCAGACACTCCTGAGCGCCAATGGCGTTCATCTCTTCCCGGACAATGTCCGAGATCTTCTGCAGCACCCGCCAGAGGAGCGGCAAATAGGTGTAGATCCCCGGGGAGAGCCGCCGGATAAAGCAGCCCCGCAGCAGCAACTTGTGGCTGGGCAGTTCTGCTTCGGCGGGATCCTCCCGCAGCGTCACAAACAACATCTGGCTCAGTCTCTGGCTCTGTTGCATCCATTTCCTCCCTCTGGCCACTTAAGATTTTCTCCATTGCTTTGGGGGGAAACTCTCCCCAGGGATCCCTTGGGGCTGGGATCCCTGAAACTCTACCACCGGCTGCGACTAGGCAGGAGCCAACGTCCGCCGCTTGGTGACCATCTGGTAGACCTCGATGATGTCCCCCTCTTGCCAAGCGTGGAACTTCTCGATGCCGATCCCGCACTCGAAACCGGCGGCCACCTCCCGCACGTCGTCTTTGAAGCGCTTCAGAGAATCGAGACGGCCCTGGTAGACCACCTCCCCTTTGCGGCGAACCCGCACCAGAGCATTGCGCTGCACCTTGCCGGAGAGCACGTAGCTGCCGGCAACCGCACCGCGGCTGATGGGGATCACCATGCGCACTTCCGCTTGGCCCAAGGGCTCTTCCACCTCCTCCGGCTCCAGCAGGCCCTCCATGGCCGCTCGCAGATCGTCCAGCAGGTTGTAGATGATGTCGTATTCGCGCACATCCACGCCCTTGTCGTCGGCAGCCTGCCGCGCGCCGGGAGCCAGGGTGGTGTTGAAACCCAGGATGATCGCGTCGCTGGCCGCCGCCAAATCCACGTCGGTCTCTGTGATCTCCCCGGGGGCCGCCAGCAGCACCCGCAACTGCACTTCCTCTTGGGGCAAATCCCGCAGCGCTGTCTGGATGGCCTCGGCGGATCCCTGCACATCCGTCTTGATAATGAGGTTCAACTCCTTGAGCTGGCCTTCTTGGGCCTTGGCAGAAATGCTGCCCAAGCTGACGCGACGAGACAGCAGCGCCTGTTGCAAACGGGTTTGCCGCAGCGCCTCCGCCCGCTCTTGGGCAATGCGACGGGCTTCTTTTTCGTCGGTGTAAACCTGAAACTCGTCACCGGCTGCTGGAACCTCATCCATACCCAGCAGTTGCACCGCCGAAGATGGCCCGGCCTCTTGCAATCGCTGACCGCGATCGTCCATCATCGCCTTGACCCGGCCCAAGACGGCACCGGCCACCAGCGTATCCCCCACCCGCAGGGTGCCGTTCTGCACCAACAGAGTGGCCACCGGGCCGCGGGCCTTGTCCAGGTGGGCTTCGATCACCGTGCCGCGGGCAGGACGGTTGGGGTTGGCCTGCAGCTCCGCCACATCGGCCACCAACAGGATCATCTCCAGCAGGGCGTCCAGGTTGCGGCGGGTGAGGGCGCTCACCTCTACCATGGGTGTATCCCCACCCCACTCCTCTGGCAACAGCCCGTGTTCCGCCAACTGCTGCTTGATGCGCTCCGGCTGGCTGCCGGGCTTGTCGATCTTGTTGATGGCCACGATGATCGGCACCTGGGCCGCCCGAGCATGGCTGATCGCCTCCAGCGTCTGCGGCTGCACCCCATCGTCGGCAGCCACCACCAAAACGGCAATGTCGGTGACGCGGGCGCCGCGGGCGCGCATGGCGGTAAAAGCCTGGTGGCCGGGAGTATCTAGGAAAACTATGCGCCGCTTCTGGCCTTCAAAGTCCACATCCACGTGGTAGGCGCCGATGCGCTGGGTGATCCCGCCCGCCTCGCCCTGGGCCACCTTGGTGTCGCGGATGGCATCGAGCAGGGTGGTTTTGCCGTGGTCTACGTGGCCCATGATGGTCACCACTGGCGGACGCAAGACCAGATGGTCGATGTCCTCCACGTCCAGCATCTCGGTTTTTTTGACTTCGGATTCTGCCTTTGGCCGGCGAACCTCGTACCCAAACTCTGTGGCTACCGACTCGGCCAGCGACTCGTCCAAAACCTGATTGATGGTCACCATCACCCCCTTGAAAAAGAGGGTTTTGATGATCTCAGTTTCGGCCACACGCAGGCGGTGGGCCAATTCCTGAACGGTGAGGCTGCCCTCCAAGAGCAACACCTTCTCTGCCGGCAAGGACTCCGTCTCGCCGACACGAACAGCAGTGTTGGCTTCGGCGGAGGTAGATGGCTGCTGCGAGCGGGCAGCGGGACGGGGACGGGTAGTGGGAGCAGCCGTTGCCGCAGGTGGACGATAGGAAGGAGGCTTGGCAGTAGGGCGGGCCAAGGGCTTGAGGGCGTTCAGCTCAGCCTGCTTGACCGCCGAAATGACGGCCATGGGATCCAAATCCAAGCCATCCCCGTCTCCTTCCCCTCGTCTGCGGCTGCGTTTGCGCTTGGCCTGAGTGCGGCTGGCCCGTCGTTCGAGGGCTTGCAGTTCCTCGTCCTCTTCTTCTACCGTCTTGCGCTTGATTTTGGGCGCAGCAGGCCGCACGGGAGCTTCAGCCAACACCGGGGTGGGGCGTTCCTCAGGGATCCTTTCTGGCAAGGGAGTGGCGGCATCCGGGTCGAGGGGGGCTGGCTTGGCCACAGGACGGGTAGGAGGCCCCACCAGTTCTATCCGCCGCTGTGGACGAGGAGCTTCACCGGCTTTGCTGCTGCCGGAGCTCTCTTCCTTCTTGACTGCCGGCGGGCGCGGCTCAGGGCGACTGCTGGGACGAACGGGTGCGCCCACCAGTTGTGGACGCGGGCGCTGTGCAGGCTGATGAGAAGGCGCTTTCTCTTCTCCAGGCCGAGGGGCACGGCTGAGGGATGGGGCTTCCGGGGGGCGAGGGAGCTCAGAAACCTGTTGCGGAGATCCAGGACGCTCTGCCGGTGGTTCCGTCTCGGTGGCAGCTCGTCGAGGGGGCGTGAGCACAGTTGGGCGCTTGGGCACAGGACTGGGTTCCGAGCTGCTGGCTTTGGCCGTTGTAGGCTCAGGGCGAACGGGAGGAGCTGCCGGTTGAGGCAGGCTATCCGGCTTTTGGGCGGCCTCAGATGAAGGGGCAGGGGAGCTGACTTGTCGCCGCGGCGGGCCGATGAGCTGAGCGCCACCGGCGGAGACTCGCTCAGGTCGAGACAGGGAAGGTTTGGCAGCCGGCGGAGCGGCAGCGGGGTTGGCCTCGCCAACTGGGGCTTGCTGCTGAGCAGGTGCAGGGCGGCGAATGCCGACGATCGCGCTGGCGGTGCCGGGCCCTTTCTGGGGAGGGCGCTCACTGGCTTTGGCTTCAGCAGGAGGCTCCGGCGGCGGGTTGTCCCATTGGGGTTTGGGCCGGGGCTGAGAAGGTTTCACAATGCGGGGGGCGCCCAGCTTGCTGCGCACCAACTCGGCTTGCTCCGGAGAAATGGTGCTGCTGTGGGTTTTGAAAGGGATCCCCAGTTGCTCACAAACCTCCAACACATCCCGACTGTCGCGCCCCATTTCCCGGGCAATGTCATAAAGTCGAACTTTATCGGTCATTCGTCTGCTAGCCTCTGCTCCTTTCTACTTGTCAGTTTTACTATCCAAATAATTAGTGAGTAGGACTGAACCTGTTGGGTGTGTGGGCGCTTCCTCCGGTACATCGACAGCGTCTCGGCGATCCTTCAAGGACGCAGACTGGAGGGAATCTAAGTCCGAAGCTGCTTTGGAAACATCCGCAGAGGACATAAAGTTAAGACAACCGGGGAAGGAACCAACATCAACAGCGCTTTTAGAATAACCTTTCTGCGGCTCATACAGACCAGCCTCGGCTGACCCAGCCAACCCCCATTCTGACAGTTGAGAGGGGCTGCCGTGTAGTTCACAACTGGATGAACCTAAAAAGGTGTCTCAATATCTTACCTTGGCCAATTCTGGAGCTGCCTAGGTTTTGTCTGAAGCACTGGCCTCCGGAGGTGATGTTTCCCAGGGGCCTTGGGCCTCAGAATCGCGCAGCAGTTGCTGCTCCAGCCGTTGAAACACCGAATCGGGCACAGGTGCTTTGAGGGCTCTGCTCATCTGTTGCTTGCGTCGGGCTGCCTGCAAACATTCTAGCCGGCGACAGACATAGGCAGAACGCCCCATACCCTGATCCAAAAGCACTTGGTGGGAGTCAAATTGTCGAACCAGCCGCCACAATTGCGAGCGAGGAAACAACTGGCGACAGCCTACGCAACGACGCAACGGATCGGCACCCAGCAAAAGGCTCTATCCTGCCAACACAACACAAATAACCCTCTCCAGCCTACTTCAGATCCGGCAGGCGCGATTGCAGAAACTCAAAGAAACGCTCCACCAAGTAGGGATCCCGCCATCCCCTTGCCGTCTCTTCCCGCAGGATGCCCATGGCCTCTTGAACGGTGAAGGCTCGCTTGTAGGGTCGCTCCGAGGTAAGGGCGTCGTAGATATCGGCAATCTGGAAGATGCGGGCCACGAGTGGAATCTCTTCTCCCTTGAGGCCGTCGGGATAGCCGCTGCCGTCCCAACGCTCGTGGTGGTGACGGATGAGGGGCAGCACATCCTTCATGGTGCGCAGCGGGCGGCAGATTTCCTCTCCGATCAAGACGTGGGATTTCATCACTTCCCACTCTGCCGGCGTATGTTTGCCCGTTTTACCCAAGATGGCATCGGGTATGCCCACTTTGCCGATGTCGTGCAGGTAGCCTCCCCAGGTCAGCACCTTGATCAGGGGACGGGGTAGCTGGAGAAACTCGCCGAAGCTCTTGGCCAGTTGTGCCAGGCGCTCACAGTGATCCCCAGTGGTGGGATCCCGACTTTCTACGCTGCGGGCAATGGCGAACAAAACCTGGGCAGCATGATCCAAGTCTTCATTGAGGTGCTTTTGGCGAACGAGGGAACGCACCCGCGCCAACAATTCCGACTCGTCAAAGGGCTTGCTCAAGAAATCATCGGCTCCAGCCTCGATGCCGCGCACGCGATTTGTGCGGTCGCTGGCCGCCGTGATCAACACCACCGGGATCAGGCGCGTCTCCTCATCAGCTTTGATGCGGCGACAGACCTCGAACCCATCCAACCCCGGCATCATCACATCCAGCAAGATCAGATCCGGCTGGAAGGTTTGCAACATCTGCAGGGCTTGATGGCCACTTTCGGCCTCGCTGACCCGATAGCCAATGCTCTCCAACAGATCCCCCAGCAACAGGCGACTGTAGGGCTGGTCATCCACGATCAGTAGGTGGCCAGCCTCAGCCTGATCCGCAGCAGGTGTAACGGGGATGCCAACCGTTACCGGCATCTTGAGTTCGGTCGATTGGGCAGGGGAAAAGCTGCTCACCATACATCGCAGTTGCAACACCTCTAGGCTAATCCCACTGCCAAAGGCAGAACATCGGTCTTTGTACTGAGCTCTCATCGATCCAAGGCTCTGGGGGCGTCGTACAGGGTCCACCCAGATATCCCGGCAATCCGCTTCTGGGTACAAACGGCCCAGGGCGCGCGTGTCCTCTGGGCATGGTGGTCTGGGGAAAAAGAGCCGGGATCAGCTCAGTTGGCAACCCTCAACCGACATCGATCAACTCATGGGATCCCCAGCCGGGGGCAACCTGAGCCGCTCTGAGAATAAAGGCAGCCAGATTTTTCAGGGCTTCGTCGTCCATCCAGGAAGGGGGCACGGGGCGGCATCCATAGCTGAAATCCGAGCCATCGTAGCTGCGGGGATCCCTCTGATACTCCACCAAAGCTTGAATCGTATCTCGGGGTGGGGTGGCACCGCGCAAGTCCTTCAAGGAGAGGGAAATGTTGGGAGCTGGCAGGGTGGAGCCGCCCACATGGCAGTTCAAGCAGGCGGACTGAAAACGATTTTTGCCATCCGTGAGCTGCTCTGGAGTGAAGGTGAGGGTGCGCCCTGTGGCGTCTAGAGGTAATTCCACCGGGCCGCTCACCCGCAAATACTGGTTCACGTAGGGGTCAATGCGGGCCGCCACCGGGCTGGCCAGCCCCAGCACAGCCAGGATCCCGACCCAGATCCAGAGGCGGGACGGGATCCGACAACCCATAAGCAACTTCCGAACCAGACGCAGCATCAGAGGTAGGCCGACAGGTCGCTGTGGCTTTCGCTTTTGGTGCCGCCCCAGCCGGGGGAGGTTTTGGCTTGCACCAAAATATAGCCGGCAATCAACTTCAGATCCTCATCGGTGAGGTTGCGCAGGCGAGGATACTCGCTCAGAAGCTGAGTGTTGGGATGATACTCAACCAGGGATTCGGCCCCGTCATAGGTGACCGGGTTTTTGATGTAATCCACAATCGCCAGCACATTATCCCGTGGAGGAGTTGCCCCCTCCAGATCCGAAAGCTTCAGGCTCACATCTGGGTTGGGATAGGTCTGGCCCCCCACATGGCACTGGGCACAGGCTTTGTTAAAAAGTTGCTTGCCTCGGGCTAACTGTGCTTCGGTAAAGGTAATGGACTCAGTGGGCGACAGAGCCACCGCAGGAATATCCTTGGCCGCGAACGCTGGAGCCAGTCCCCAGCTCAGCCCAGCCATCAAGGCAGCCAAGAACAGGACAAACAACCGATGACGCCCTGGCAGCAGCACCTTCTGAAAAGAAAAAGCTTTGCTAAACATGGTTCTCCTTAGATCAGCTAGTCAAGAGGAGAGGTCGGCTCCACTCCAGCCACAAACCCGACAACAGGATCAAGAATAGACCATTGAGAGATCATTTGCAGACGAGATCCGGGATCCGCATCGGTTCCGCTTGCCCTGGCTGTTAAGCTTGATCGCGGAGCTAGGGCCTGTTGGAGCTGACTGTGTTGCAGCCTGGTCGAGGGGTGGGGAGCTGAGCGGGTAATATAGAGCTTGGCTTGCTTGCCCGGCAGCTTAGAGCAGGAGATCTCGCCAGACTCCGTCCCAGGTTTTCGCAGGATTGCCCCCATGTCCTCTGTCCGATTTCAGCCGTTGCGGGTGGCTTTCACCTGTGCGGATCCCAGCCAAGTCCAAATGCCCGTTGCCGAGTTGCTGGCAGCGTTGCCGGCCTCGCCGCTTCTGACCTACACTGACCCGGAAGCAGCGGACTTGCGGGTAGAGATGCTGCCCGATGCCATCTACCACTTCTATCGGCGGGGGGAAGAAGTGGCTCTGGCCGCCTTTCGGATCCCGGTAAAAAAGCCACAGGCCCTGCCCCGCAAGCTGGTGCGGCTGCTGGAGCACGTGGCTGCTTTTGGCAACCTCCTCAACCTGCAACCTGCCACCGATGCTTTGAGCAGCGTCCTAGAGGTGGAGTTTCTCCAACTGGAAACGCCGGCAAGCAGCTCTGCCCCTGCCGAAGTGAGCCCCCTGCCGCGGGATCCCCAGGGACAGGTGCAAATCCAGGCAGGCCGCAACCTCGCCATCGCCCTGCGCAACAGAGCCCCCACCCCCGTGCACGTCTATGTGGTGGTCTTTGACGAGCGGCGCTACAGCGTGGATTTGGTTTACCCCTATCAACCGGATCTGCCCGCTCGTTTGCGCCCCAGCGAGAGCCTGCTGATCGGCTCTGGGCCCCGCTACCTGCTCCAGATGCAACTGCCCGAAGGCGCAGATATGGCGGTGGATCGCTTCAAAATCTGGGTCAGCAGTACCAGTATGCAGCCGGGCATCATGGCGATGCCCCCCCTAGGACAAAGACTGGAACCCCCCTCTGAGGATCCCTATGGGGCCGGATCCCGGCTGGATCGGGAAGTTCGGCTGGCCATTTTGGGCAAGGCGGGCAGCACGCCCATGCCGGCTTTTGCCGAGGATCCCTGGTGGTGTGTGGAGCAGGCTGTCAAAATTGTGGCTTGAGCTAATGCGCTTGGGTGCCTTTCAGATTTCTCAAAGATGACTTTTTAGGATCCCCTCAAAGGTAGCCTCAACCTCATCAACGCTGATGACTGATAAATGATAGAGGGAAGATAGACTGGTTTTTACATCTTGGCTAACATCGGTTAAAACCATGAAAACTTGGTTTTTCTGGAGACCGAGGTCAGAAGCAATCTTGGAGTACTTCTGTACTTTGTCTTGGTACTCGCCTGTCTTTGATTCCACCCAGTAGAATTGATCGTTAATATGAAAGAAAAGATCCATTTCAAAATCAGCTCCATTCGGCAAAGTAACTTGAGCATTTGTTATGTAAGAGAAATCAATCTTTTCAGCTTGACTTGCGGCAAGGCAGATCAGCTTATCCCTAACGTATCTCTCTAGCCATTTTCCTGAGAGAAAATTTAGTGCTTGGGACGACCTACTGGGTCTTGCTACCAACAGATACCTGGGTGCCTTAAAGTATCTGTACTCTTCTAAAAATGCGATTCCATGTAACTCTTTGGCAACCTGGCAAGTTGAGCTGATTACTTGTTGAGGCTCGTCTTTAAGGTTTATTGAGAAAGAGTTTCCGCTATTCATATTTGATTTAATCATTCCATAGAATCTTTTAATCAAAGAATATCGATTGCCCATAAAGGCAGCTATTTGATCTAATTTTTCCTCTTTTTCTTTCACATCTATGCTTTTGATTTTTATGTTTTTTGAGCTTAAGAATGATTCTATCTTTGATACGTCGACCTCTAATATACCGGCGGCAGCGATCTCCTCTTTATCTCTCGGTACATCGTCTGTTAGCCTAGGCTCTGGTGTTTCATGACTGGCAACCTGCTCATTCTGAGAGCTCTGATCTGTAGTTTGAGATATCTCTAATCTGGGAGAACTTTGGATAGCAATCTGTAGTCGCTGATAAATATCTTTAGTTTCTTTCACTAAGTTTTCCAGGATGGCTCGCTGATCGTTTAGCTGCTCATTATGTTCGGAAAACTTTACAGATATAGCCTGCAGAAGATCTCTACTCCAACTTTGCAGCAAATCTTGGTGACTATCTACAAGACGAGATCTAAGCCCTTTGAGATCGGCTTGAGTAGCCTGTAACTTCCGAGAAATCTCGTCTGCCAATCCTTCGACCAGTTTGGTTAAGGTTTTGTTGGCGTTGTTGAGTTCTTGGCTGTGTTGCCTTAAGTGTGAAGATATCTCTCTAATGATCTCTTGTTTCCAGATTTCCGGTCTAGGACTGACCTTGTAATGGCGAGCAACGTAAACACCCAATGAGAAACCAACAGCCACCCCAATTAATAAAACCAAAACGAAGTCCATTAGATTCGCTCCTGACCCCTGTTGTTACTTCTCGTTTAAGTTAACTAGGTTACTCGCTTGTTTCAAGATTCTCAGGCGAGGTGAGCGAATTTTCAAGAAGAGGCGTATCTTGTCCCGAAGAGCCGAGCAGGGATCCCAGCCAGCCCTGCTGGAGCGCTTTCTGGGTGGGAGTGAGTTGCGGCAACGCTTCGAGGGTGTAAACATCCGGGCGGGGTGGATCCAAGGGGATCCAGAAGTGTTTCAACTGATCGCCTTGGAAGACGCTCAGGCAGATGACCTGGTGGGGCTGGTAGGCCGCCAAGCGTTCTGGCAAGTTGGCAGCGCTTACCCGGAAGCCATCCAAGGCCACCAGCTCGTCGCCGGCCCAGATGCCTGCTTTTTGGGCCGGGGATCCCATCTCCACTGTGCTGATGCGGTTGCCTTCGCCGTTGAAGTTCAGGCCCAGATAGGGGGAAGGGTCAGGGCGGCTGAAGTGGGCCTTGAGGGTGAGGCCAAAAGGGTGTAGGTGAGCGTTGTAGTCCAGCTCTTCCGTACCTTCCACATAGGCGGCGAAAAAGCGGCCAAGATCGGCGCCGGCTGCCCGCTCAAAGGCCTCCCGCAAGTCTTGGTGGGTGTAGCCTTTCTCAAACCGGCCAAAGCGCTGCCACAAATCCTGCATGGCCGTGTCCAGGGATCCCTGGCCCCCCGAAAGGTGGCGAATGTGCAGATCCAGCAGCCAGCAGACCAAAGCGCCCTTGAGGTAATAGGAAACCTGGCTGTTGAGGCTATTTTCGTGGGGACGGTAGAGTTTGATCCAGGTGTCGAAACTGGATTCCCGCAGCGATTGCACGGCCCGACCCGGAGTACGCTGCAGCCGGCCAATTTGCTCGGCCAGGATCTGCAAAAAATCTTTGGCGCTGAGGATCCCTGCCCGCAGCAAGATGACATTTTCGTAGTAGCTGGTTGCCCCCTCGCAAAACCAGAGGCAGTCCACGTAATTTTCTTGGTTGTAGTCAATTTTCTCCAAAGCCAGAGGGCGCAGCCGCTTGACGTTCCAAGCATGGAAAAGCTCGTGGGCCAGCAGAGCCAAAAAGCGGCGATAGGACTGGGGCCGACGCAGCTCCAGGCCAGAATAGTTGAGGGTGGTGCTGTACTTGTGCTCTAGGCCGCCAAATCCCCCTGCCGACAAATGCACAATAAACCAGTAGCGGTCGTAGGGCAGCCCGCCAAAAAACGCCGCAGTGGCCCGGACAATTTTCTCGGCATCGGCCACCGCTTGCTCCAAATCCAGGGTGCCTGCTCCCCAGACCACGAAGTAATGCGGGATCCCTTCCACTGCAAACGACCGCAACTGGTGCAGGCCCACCTCCACCGGACTATCCACCAGCTCGTCGTAGTCTGCCGCCACAAAAGACTGGCCGGAAGCAGGATCCTCAGAAGAAGAAATCAAAGGTCGCAAACTGGTGGCGATGCGCCAATCAGGCTTGGGAGGGATCACCGTCAAGGTGTAGGGTTCCCGCTCGCGACCGGGCACATAGAAAAAGAGCGCCGCCCCGTTGAAGTAGGCGTGGGTGAGATCCAAATGGTTGGTGCGCACCGTCAGCTCATAGGCATAGACCCGATAGCGAACCTTCACAGCCGAACAGCCCGGCGGCTCGATCTCCCAAGTGTTCTTATCTACCTTCCGCCAGGCCAAAGGGATCCCTTGCTCCGTTGCCGCCTGAAACTCTTGCACATGGCGGGCATATTCCCGCACCAGGTAGGATCCCGGCGTCCACACCGGCAGCCGCAGTCGCAGAGGCACTTCTGGATCCACCTCTTGGATCTGTAGTTCCACCTCCAGCAGATGCTTGGCCGGCTCCGGCATCCGCACTGTGAAATGCTGGCGGCTCAGTTGAGAAGGTGCAGCAACAACAGCCTCCGGGATCCCCATAGGATTTTCCAGTCCACCACTTGCTTCCTACCACCCAGAGCTGGCAAGGCCCCAGTGACAATAGCCCTTATCCTACCCTTGGCTTGGGATCCCTTTGTGGAACAGAAACGAGACCTAAAAACGTAGCCCATGCTACAAAGATGCCTAGGCAGAACCCTCTACCTTAGGGTAAACCCGGCTATTGTTGCCGATTCTGGAGTCGATAGGGTTGCAACTCGGCCCAATGCTTCTAAATTGATCTTACATGGATTGATCTTAGGTATAAACTGACCTCAAAAGGTTGATGAGTATGGTGGTGGCCGTCGCAGAAAAATCTCTGATCACAGCCTTCAAGCAACTGGGAGGCCCTCACCATCCTCCGGTTATCGAAACGTTTGAACGTGGTAAGACCATCTTTTTCCCTGGGGATCCGGCGGAGCGGGTTTACTTTTTGGTGAAAGGAGCTGTCAAGCTCTCGCGGGTCTACGAAATGGGGGAAGAAATTACCGTTGCTCTTCTACGGGAAAACAGCATCTTCGGGGTGCTCTCCTTCATCACAGGGCAGCGCTCCGACCGCTTCTATCACGCGGTGGCCTTTACGCCTGCTGAGTTGCTCTCTCTGCCGATTGAGCAGGTGGAAAAATCCCTGCGGGAGAACGCCGAACTGGCCATGTTGCTGCTCAAGAGCTTGTCTTCCCGCATTTTGCAAACGGAGATGATGATCGAGACGCTGGCTCACCGCGATATGGGATCCCGTCTGGTTAGCTTTTTGCTGATCCTCTGCCGCGATTTCGGGGTGCCTGGCCCGGATGGGGTCACCATTGATCTCAAGCTGTCTCACCAGGCCATTGCCGAAGCCATTGGCTCGACCCGCGTCACCATCACCCGTCTGTTGGGAGAGCTGCGCAAGAAGAAGTACATTTCCATTTACAAGAAGAAGATCACTGTACACGACCCGATGCGGCTGAGCCACCGCTTTGTCTAGAGGGGATGGGGCCTAAACTCTGCCCCCCAAACCAGCCAATGCTCAACTCACCCCTGCAGCTCCGCAGAATCTTTGGGTTCTCTCTCTTAAAGTTTTCTGGAAGCTGACGGGATCCCGGTCAAGGATCTATTAGCCTGTGGGGGGATCTGGCTTTGGCCAGAGCTGTCTAGCCAATTGCTGAGGTGTAACTGTGGAAACGGCCATCGAGTGGATTACCGCCCATGAGATCCTCGACTCGCGAGGACGCCCCACCCTAGAAGCCCTGGTGGGCCTGGCCAACGGAGCAACGGGCTTGGCGCAGGTGCCCAGCGGCGCTTCGACCGGTACCTTTGAGGCCCACGAGCTGCGGGACGGGGATCCCAAGCGCTATGGAGGTAAGGGCGTGCTGAGGGCGGTGGAAAACATTCTTGGCCCCATCCAGTCGGAGCTGCGGGGAGAAGATGCCCTCAACCAAGCCCGCATCGACCAGTTGCTGATCGACCTGGACGGCACCCCCAACAAGTCCCGCCTGGGGGCCAACGCCATTTTGGCAGTTTCTCTGGCGACGGCCAAAGCGGCGGCGGAAGCGGTGGGCCTGCCTCTTTACAAATATCTGGGCGGGCCTTTTGCCAACTTGCTGCCGGTGCCGTTGATGAACGTGCTCAACGGCGGTGCCCACGCCGACAACAACGTGGACATCCAGGAGTTTATGCTGGTGCCCATTGGTGCGGCCAGCTTTCGCGAGGCGCTGCGCTACGGGGCCGAGGTGTTTGCGGTGCTGAAGACGGTGCTACAGCAGAAGGGGCTGTCCACCGGGGTGGGGGACGAAGGCGGATTTGCCCCCGATCTCCCCTCCAATGCGGCAGCTTTGGATCTGTTGCTGACGGCCATCGAACAGGCAGGCTACAGGCCGGGGGAAGATATCGCCTTGGCCCTGGACGTGGCCGCCAACGAGCTGCTGCAGGATGGGCAGTACCACTTCGAGGGCCAAGCCCGTAGCGCCGAGCAAATGGTCAATTACTACGAGCAACTGCTGGCCAACTATCCCATCCTTTCCATTGAAGATGGACTGGCGGAGGAAGACTGGGCCGGCTGGCAGGCCCTCACCACTCAACTGGGATCGCGGGTGCAACTGGTAGGGGACGACCTGTTCGTCACCAACCCAGCCCGGCTGCAGAAAGGCATCGACAGCGGCGCCGCCAATGCCATCTTGATCAAGCTCAACCAGATTGGCACGCTGACGGAGACGGTCTCGGCCATGCACCTGGCTAGCCAGGCAGGTTTTCGCTCTGTGATCAGCCACCGCTCCGGTGAGACAGAAGACACCACCATCGCCGACCTGGCGGTGGCCACCCGCGCCGGCCAGATCAAAACCGGATCCCTCTGCCGCAGCGAGCGCATTGCCAAATACAACCAACTGTTGCGCATCGAAGACGAGCTGGGGGAAGCGGCAGTCTATGCCGGCCGGGTGGGCCTGGGCCCTAAAGCTCGCTAACTCCCGTTCCATCCCTCCCCAGCACCTGCACCAAAAAGGCCCAGCGGTCGGCGGTCTCTTCAATGAGCTTGGTGGTGGGCTTGCCGGCCCCGTGGCCGGCTTTGGTGTCGATGCGAATGAGGATGGGCTGGGATCCCCCCTGTGCCGCCTGCAGGGCAGCAGCAAACTTGAAGCTGTGGGCCGGCACCACCCGGTCGTCGTGATCTGCTGTGGTGATCAGGGTGGCGGGATAGGCGGTGCCGGGCTTGAGGTTGTGCAGGGGGGAATAGGCGTAGAGGGCCTTGAATTCCTCCGGGTCTTCCGGGGATCCGTACTCCGAGACCCAGGCCCAGCCGATGGTGAACTTATGAAAGCGCAGCATGTCGAACACCCCCACAGCGGGCAGGGCCGCGGCAAACAGCTCCGGCCTTTGGGTCAGGCAGGCCCCCACCAAGAGGCCGCCGTTGCTGCCGCCGGCGATGGCCAGCTTCGAGGGGTTGGTGTAGCCATGGGCCATCAGCCACTCAGCCGCGGCGATGAAGTCGTCGAAGACCTTTTGCTTGTTGAGCTTGGTGCCCGCCTGGTGCCAGGCTTCCCCATATTCGCCGCCGCCGCGCAAATTGGGCTGGGCGTAGACCCCTCCCATCTCCAGCCAGGCCACCAGGCCCACCGAGAAGCTGGGGGTCAGAGAGATGCCGAAGCCGCCGTAGCCGTACAGCAAGGTGGGGTGATCCCCTGTCCGCGCTAGGCCACGGCGGTGGACAAGGAACATGGGAATGCGGGTGCCGTCTTTGCTGGCGTAGAACACCTGCTGCACCTCATAGGCGTGGGGATCGAAATCCACCTGCGGTTGGCGAAAGAGGGTGCTGCTGCCAGTGGTGAAGTCGTAGCGGTAGATGGTGGGCGGGGTGGTGAAGCTGGTGAAGGTGTAGAAGGTCTCAGTGTCGTAGCGCTTGCCGCCAAAGCCGCTGGCGGATCCCAGCCCCGGCAGAGGGATCTCCCCCTGGTAGGTGCCGTCTAAAGCAAAGGTCTTGATCTGGGTGTGGGCGTCTTTGAGGTAGAAGGCAACAAATTGATTGTGGATGAGGCTAACCCCTTGCAGGGTCTCCTCAGCCTCAGGGATCACCTCTTGCAGTTGCCCTGGGCTGTCCAGGTCAAGGGCCACCAGTCGCCGCCGCGGAGCCTGGAAGTCCGTCAGCAGCCAAAAGCGGGAGCCGTCGTTGCCGACAAAGCTGTACTCGGCCTGGAACTCGCAAATGAGCTCCACCACCGGCGAGTTGGGATCCCGTAGGTCTTTGTAGAAGAGGAGGTTTTTGGGATCCGTGCCCCGCCAGACGGAGATGATGAGGTAGTTGCCATCTTCGGTAACCCCGCCAGCAAAGCCCCACTCTTTTTGGTCGGGGCGGTGATAGATCAAGACATCTTCCGACTGGGGGGTGCCGAGGCGGTGGTAGTAGAGCTTTTGGAAGTAGTTGGCGCTTTCGTACTCGCTGCCGGGGGGTGGCTCGTCGTAGCGGCTGTAGAAAAATCCCTGCCCATCCCGTGTCCAGCTGGCCCCAGAGAACTTAATCCAGCGCAGGTGATCCGGCAGGTCTTCTCCAGTTTCGATGTCCCGCACCTTCCACTCCTGCCAGTCGGAGCCGGAGCGGGAGAGGCCATAGGCCAGGTAGCGCCCGTCGCGGCTGATGGCAATGCCTGAGAGGGCCACGGTGCCGTCTTGTGAGAGGGTGTTGGGATCCAGCAAAACCCGGGCTTCGCCCTCCAGGCTTTCTTGGGTATAGAGAACGCTCTGGTTTTGCAGGCCGTCGTTTTTGAAGTAGAAGTAGCGGCCGCCCTCTTTGAAGGGCTGGCTGTATTTTTCGTAGTTCCAAAGTTGGGTCAGGCGCTCCAGGAGCCGCTGCCGCGCCGGGATCCGCTGCAGATAGTCAAAAGTTAGCCGGTTTTGCGCCTCGATCCAGGCCCGCGTCTGCTCAGAATCCAGATCCTCCAGCCAGCGATAGGGATCCGGCACCGGCTGCCCATGGTAGACATCGACAACGGTGGGATCCGGATGGCTGGGCGGGTAGTTAAACATAGGGACGGAGCAGCGAAAGGCCAATTCCACTATGGCAGAGGGAAGAGTCGGCAACCCACCCCAAGACCTGAGCCTCGAATGTCTGGGGGAGCAAGCCTCGCTATAGTGGAAGCCGAGTTGTGCAGGTGGGTTTCGTGCTTCAGGGTTCCCCTTCCTCTCAGCGTTCCCAGGTCGAACGGATTGGCGCCTATCCCTGCGGCCAGGGCCACTACCGCTTCTCGGTGTGGGCGCCCTTGGTCGAACACGTGGAGCTAAAAGTCATTAGCCCCGTCCAACAGGTCATCCCTCTGACCCAGGATGGGCAAGGCTACTGGCAGGGTGAAGTGGAGGGGATCCCACCGGGGCCGGTGGACTACCTCTACCGCCTGCACACCTCAGCGGGGGTGGTGGAGCGGCCGGATCCCGCTTCCCGCTGCCAGCCCCGCGGCGTCCATGGCCCTTCGCGGGTGGTGGATCCCCACTTCGACTGGCAGGATCAAGCCTGGAAGGGGATCCCGCTCTCCCAGTGGATCCTCTACGAGCTGCATGTAGGCACCTTTACCCCGGAGGGCACCTTTGCCGCCCTGATCCCCCGCCTGCCGCAACTGGTGGAGCTGGGGGTCAACGTGCTGGAGCTCATGCCGGTGGCCCAGTTTCCGGGGGAGCGCAACTGGGGCTATGACGGCGTCTATCCCTATGCCGTGCAGGTCAGCTATGGAGGAGCAGCGGGCCTGAAGGCGCTGGTCAATGCCTGCCACCAGCAGGGCCTGGCGGTTGTTTTGGACGTGGTCTACAACCACCTGGGGCCGGAGGGGAACTACCTGCGGAACTTTGGCCCCTACTTCACCGACAAGTACCGCACCCCTTGGGGAGAGGCCCTCAACTTCGACGACCGCTATTCCGACGGCGTGCGGGAGTTTTTCCTGCAAAATGCCGAATACTGGCTAGAGGAGTTTCACCTGGACGGCCTGCGGCTGGACGCGGTGCATGCCATCTACGACTTCAGCGCCCACCCCTTTTTGCAGGAATTGGCAGAGCGGGTGGAGGCCCTGGAGGCGCGCACAGGCTGGCCCAGGGTTCTGGTAGCCGAAAGCGACCTCAACGACGTCCGCCTCATCACCCCCCGCGAGCAAGGGGGCTACGGCCTAGATGCCCAGTGGTGCGACGACTTCCATCACTCGGTTCACACCCTGCTTACCGGGGAAAAGACAGGCTACTACCAAGACTTCGGCCAATTGGAGCACCTGGCCAAGTCCTACCGCGAGAGCTACGTCTATTCTGGGCAGTACTCCCGCTACCGGGCCCGCCGCCACGGCAATTCCGCTCTCGCCAGGCCGGGCTCCCAGTTTGTAATCTGCATCCAAAACCACGACCAAGTGGGCAACCGCAGGCTGGGAGAGCGCCTCAGCCAGCTCACTTCCCTAGAGGGCCTGAAGTTGGCCGCCGCCGTCCTGCTGCTGGCTCCCATGCTGCCGCTGCTGTTTATGGGGGAAGAATATGGGGAGGTGGCCCCGTTTCTCTACTTCATTAGCCACGGGGATCCCGACCTGGTGGAAGCGGTGCGGCAGGGACGCCGCCGCGAGTTCAGCGCCTTTGCCTGGCAGGGGGAGGTGCCGGATCCCCAGGCAGAGGAGACCTTCTTGCGCTCCAAGCTCAACTGGGAGCTGGGCACTGCTGGCCACCACCAGGTCTTGCGGCGGTGGTACCAAACCCTCATTCACCTGCGCAAGACCCTGCCGCCGCTGCAAAACCTGGAGCGGAGTTCGGTGGGGGTGGAGCTGTTTGCTCCAAGCGGCCTGGCCCTGCACCGCCAGCAGGGATCCCAAGCCGTTCTGGCCCTGTTTAACTTCAGCTCCGACCAAGCAGCCACCTACGCCCAATGGCCCAACGGCCGGTGGGAGAAGCTTCTAGATAGCGGCGACCAGGGATCCTCGGCAAAAAACCAAGGGGATCCCGTTGAGGTGCCGCCCTATGGAGTGGTGGTGTACGGCCAGTGATCCCGACCGCAGCCGTAGCGCCAGGCCTCGCGCCGCCGCTGCCAGAAGTAGTCTTGCGGGGCCCCTTCCAGGCGGTCGGCTAGCCTTTGCAAGAGCTCGTAGAGGCCGAGGGCGCCAAAGTGGCCCGCCCAGGCCACCAGCTCCGGCAACCCCAACCGGGGCAAAAGCGCGGCCACCAGGGCTGGATCTTGCCTCATCACCCCCCACAGCGCCTGGGCCAAGCCGCCAAACTGCACCACATCCTGCAAAAAGGGCTGCACCACCTGGGGGCCGGCGGCAACCATGGCCTCAAACACTCTGCTCAACAGGCGGTTAATGCTGTTGGGATCCCAGTTTTTCTCTCCCAAAGGAGGGATCATCGCCTTCTGAAAAAGCCAGGTTACCGCCAAATTAGGCTGGTAGGGCTGCAGCAGGGCCAGGGCCGCCTGCTCCAACTGCCGCTGCACCAGCGCCTCGTGGATCCCCTGCTGCAGGCGATCCAGATGGCGCAACATCGCCCCAAAGCCGCCAAAGCTCAAAGGCGACTGGCTGCCGCTGCTGTCGCCAACCGCCAAGAGGCGATCCCAAGGCAGTTGCAGCGGGCTGCAGCGGTAGGCGGGGAAAACACCACACAGCTTGCGCAGCCAGCGGATCTGGGCCAACTCGGCCCCCTGGTAGGCAGGGAGCAGCCGGCAGTAGTCCTGCCAAAGCCTCTCCAGACTGGGTCGGCGGGGATCCCGGTCGCAGTAGGTAAAGAGATAGGTGGTGCGGCCATCGCGGGCGGGGAAGGCCTCCCAAAAGGGCTGGTAGCCCTCCTGGGCGGGGGTAAAGCTGTAGAACAGATCCCCAGTGGGTTGCTCCGGCAGCCCCTGGGCGCAGGATCCCACCACCAGACAGACGCTGTCCGGCGGCTGCCCTTGACGGGCCTGGGCCAAGATGGGGGAGCGGTGCCCCATGGCATCCAGCAGCAGTTGGGCGCTGAGCTGGCCGGTGGTGGTTTGGATGCGGATCCCATCGGGGTGGACCGTGGCGCCCAGAAACCCGGTTTGCTCCCGCACCTGGCCCCCCCAGGCCAGAAAATGCTGCTTGAGGAACTCCAGCAAGCTGACCGGATCCACGCCCACGTTCAGCACCCCTTCCACCCACCAGGTGGGGCCCTCCCCAAAGCCAATGCGCCCCCTGGGGTAGTGGGTCACCTGCACCGCCTCCCACTCTGTCGAGGTGAGCAACTCCAGCTCTAACAACACCTGCAGCTCCTGCCGGGAGGTGTTCCACTCCTGCTCCCGCCCCCGCAGGCTCCCCCGCTCGATGAGGATCACCCGCCAGCCCCGCCGGGCCAAAGCCGCTCCCAAGAGGATCCCCAGGGTGCCGCCGGCAATCACCACATCGGCATCCCGGCTGCCCAGGCGCTCAGAACAGCGGTGCACCACCGCCGCGGGCAACGCCGTCTGCCCCTGGCGCAGGGATCCCCACCAGGCCTCCGAGGCGGGCAGAGCTTCAGGCGAAGAGATGAGTTCAGCCATGGCGGGAAGAACCGACAGAAGCGTTCCCTCTAGGCTAGACCAGCCCGCGGCTGTGGAGGCGACGGTGGATCAAAGCCAGCGTATCCACCTCGCCCACGTTGCCCGGAAACAGCACCACCGGCAAGTTGGGAAAGCGGGGGTGATCCGCCGGCGTGAGCACCATGGAGACCCCTGGGTAGATCTGCCCCAGCAGCCGCACTGCCGGCAGGTTGAGGCCGAGGCTGAGGGTGTCGTTGGAGGTGATGCCGCCCTTGCTGACCAGGTAGCCAATCCCCTCCGGCAGCCCCTGCACAATGGCCATCAACAAACGAGAAACCCTCTGCCCAAAGGCCAGGCGTGCCTCTGGGGTGGCACCGTCGAACCTCACTTCTTCTCGGCTGGTGTAGACCACCGGCGTCAGGCCCTGCTCGTAGGCGCGCTGGACTTGGCTCAAGATGGCCGGCAGCAGCTCCGCTTCCCGCCCCGGTTCCAACAGGCGCTTCACCTCCACTTCAATGCCCTGGATCCCTGGCTCCTGCAACAGGCGGGCCAACTGCTGGCTGGACTTTTGCACATGGGATCCCACGATCACCACCCCTGGCCGGTCGGAGCGGACAAACTGCCCCATTTGCTCTGGCGGAACCGGCTGCGGCGGCAACTGGGCTAGAGCCGTCAAGAGGCTGGCGGCGCTGCGAAACAAAAAGCGCTTCCCCTGCTCCAGAGCCGCCCAAACATCCTGGGCAAAACGATCCAGATCCGCTTGGGTTTCTCCATCCACCACACAGCAGACATTCCCCTCTAGACCCAAAAGCTGCTCCAAACAGCCGGCGCGGATCTGCTCCAGCGTCAATCGCACCACCTGCTCAGCCTGGATCCGCCCCTGGGTTTTTTCCTGCACATAGTCGGGCAAATAGCTGTGGTGGTAGCCGAACACCGCATCGCGGGCAAACTCCGTTTCATGCACGGGCACCCAGCGGCCCTCCACCCGCAGGTAGTGGACGCTGTCGCGGGTGATGCGCCCTCCCTCAAAAAAAGCCGGCACCAGAAAATGGGCATCAAAAGGCCCCAGCTCCGCCGCCATGACATCGGTTTCCAAGGGGTAGTGCCCGCGCAGCGTCGAGTCGGAGCGGCTGACAAAGAGGGCCCGCTCCCACCCCAGCTCCCCCATGGCCTGCTTGAGGGCCCGGCAGACCGACCGTGTCACCTCGGCAGCCTTGGCCGGCGGCAGGGATCGCGTGTTGGTGAGAATGAAGCGAATTGGCGAGCCATCCTGCAGGCCCAGCTTGAGCGTTTCCGCATCCCAGCGGGTCAGCAGCAGGCAACTGTGCACGGTCTGGGATCCGGTGGGATCATCATCCAGCACGACAATGGGGGGACGAGTCATCGGAGTATCTCAATCCAGAACGACAGCATAGCCCCAAGCCTCCAGGCGGAGACAACCTCGCAACACCCCACCCGCTTGCACCCCCTCCTTATCATCCTCTCCCAAATTGGCCGCTCCCTCGATCCCCATCCTGTTTTTTCTCTTGATTCGAGAGAAGTTTGCCATGATTGAGATCTACCGGTGCAATCGACTGGCTTCGGGGGCCGCCAACAGTGGCAGCCACTCCCTCCCACCTACATCCATGGGGAAAAAGCCATGGGGCAAGCTGAGCTGCAACTTCAGATCAAGCGGATTCAGCAGGACGTGCTGCGCATGGGGGCGCTGGTGGAAAAATCGGTGGTCTTGGCCCAGCAGGCCCTGTTTGAACAGAACTTGGCCGCTGCCGAACAGGCCATCTCCCAAGACAAGCAAATTGACCGTTTTTATCGTCAAATCGAGAAAGATTGTATTAGCTTGATCGCCTTGCGCTCGCCGGTGGCACAAGATCTGCGCTGGATCAGCGCCCTGATGCAACTGGTGCGGGATCTGGAGCGGATTGGCGACTACGCCAAAGACTTGGCCGAAGTGGCCTTGCGCTTGGCTTTCTACCCGCCGCCGCCGGAGCTGAGGCACATTCGCGTGATGATGCAGCGCTGCCAGAAAATGCTCAGCCATAGCCTGGCGGCCCTGACGGAGTTGGATGCCGAGCTGGGCCGACAACTGAAGCGGGAAGACGACGCCGTTGATGAAGACTACACCAACCTTTACAATACGTTGGCGCAACAGTCGGACATCAGGGGATCGATCGAGCCTATCCTGTTGATGTTGCTGGCGATCCGCTACCTAGAACGTCTGGCCGACCACAGCACCAACATCGGTCAGCGGGTGGCTTTTATCGTCACCGGCCACCGAGATTAACGCCAACGGGTTGAGTCTTGCCCTGTCTTAACCCCCCTTCTTCCCTCCTCCTTTCCCTGACACCCAAAATGGACTTCTCTCGGATTTTTCAGCATTTTCTCTCTCAGGAACAATGGACCGACAAAGACACACTTCTTGCTCTCTTGCCATCCCCTGATCCAGAAGCGCAGGAAATGCTTGAGATTGCCCTCGATGGTCTGGTGCGGGCAGGGTTTCTCGAACGCACAGGGGATCCGCCTCGCTATCGGCGTAGGCCGGATGAATCCCTGGTGGTGGGGCGCTTGCGCTGTTCCAGCAAGGGCTTTTGCTTCGCCATCCGGGATGAGCCGGGGGCGGAGGATGTGTACATCCACGGCAGCAACCTCAGCGGCGCTTGGAACGGCGACCAAGTGATAGCCCGGATCACCAAAGAGGGCAATCGCCGCCGCAGCCCGGAGGGAGAGGTGGTGGCCGTCATGGAGCGGGCCAACCCTACGCTGGTGGGCCGCCTCAAACAGACGGAACAGGACTTTCGGGTGGTGCCTTTGGATGACCGGCTGCTGTTCGAGCTGGCCTTGACGGAGGGATCCCCTGCCGAGCTGGCGGAAGGTCGGGTGGCCTATGTGGAAGTGGAGCGCTATCCGCTGGGAGATTTGCCCCCCGTGGGCACGATTCGCAAGATCTTGGGCGACGGCCCGGAGGCCTCCATCGATGCAGATCTGGTTTGTTGCAAGTACGACCTGCCGCAGGAGTTTCCCCCGGCGGTGCTAGAAGCCGCGGCCGCCCTGCCCAAAAAGCTGAGCCGCTCCGACCAAAAGGGCCGTCGCGATCTGCGCGATTGGTTTTGCATCACTTTAGAACCCTTGGATCTGCAGCACCCCCACGGCCTCGAGCCCAACGTGGCCGTCTCCCTGCAGCGGCAGGAAGAGGACAACTGGCTGCTGGGGATCCACATTGCCGACGTGGCCCACTGGCTGGATCCTGAGCATCCTCTGGAGCAAGAAGCTCAGCAGCGGACGGCCACCGTTTACCTCGACACGAGGGTGTTGCCTCTTTTTCCGCCGGAAGTGCACAGCCGCCTGGCTCTGTTGCCGCAGCAGGAGCGCTTGGCCTATTCGTTGCTGTTAACCATCGACCCAGAGGGGGTGGTACAAAGCTTCGAGATCCATCCCAGCCTGGTGCAGTCGCGGGCTCACCTCTCCTATGGCCAGGTGCAGGCCCTCTTGGCCACCGCTGCGGATCTGGGCCCTGAGGAGGAGGTGCCAGAATTGATGGCCCTGCTGCAAAACCTGCTCCGCCTCAGCCAAATCCTGCGGGTCAAACGTCACCAAGCGGGCGGCTTTGACCTGCCCCTGTTGGATTTGCTCACCCCCCACTCCGCTGACGAGAGCGGCTACGGCCCCCTTTTGATCAGCGATCGCCTCGGCGCCCACGCTCTGATGACCGAGGTGCTGCTGCTGGCCAACCAAACCTTGGGCCACCATTTGCGCCAATTGGGGATCCCTTCCTTGGCCCGCGTGCAGTCCGCCCCCACTGCCGAGGCCCTGCAGAACTTTTTGCGCCTGGCCAACGCCATGAAGCTGGATCTGAATTTGCAGGATCCAGAAGCCGTGACCTTGGCCGATTGGCAGCGGATCTGTGTCCGCATCACCGCCCCCGATGTGTTGGCCGCAGGGACTAGCCCAGCCTTGGTGGCCCAGTTGTTGGCCACTTTGCCCCCCGTCGAGTATTGCCTGCAGCCTCTGCAGGAGCCCCTCGGCCATTTTGGCTTGGGCCTTAAAGAACCCTACGCCACCTTTACGGCCCCTTTACGCCGCTATGCCGATTTGCTGAATTTGCGTGCTTTGCACCTGGCCTTGAGCAAAGGACGGGATCGCCGCAGCCCGCGCTCCAAAACCGTGGTGGATCTGCACGGCCCCGGCGGCTACGGCCAGATCGACTGGCAGGTGTTGCCACCCAAGCTGCAGGAGGAATGGCAGGCCTTTCTCCAGGCGCAACTGCCCAAAATCCAGGAGGGGCACCGGATCCGGCAGCACGCAGAACGGGAGCTGATGGGCCTGAAGCGCTCTGAGTTCATGCAAAAACATCTGGGGGAGGTGTTCCCCGGCCTGATCATCGGCGTCCAGAACTACGGCTTTTTTGTGCAGGTGGATCCCATCTTGGCGGAAGGGTTGGTGCGGGTCAGCACCCTGAAAAACGATTGGTACGAGTACCGCAGCCGCCAGCAGGCCCTGGTAGGGCGCAAGAGCCGGCGCCAGTTCCGTCTGGGGGATCGAGTGGAAGTGCAGATTAAAAACGTCGATTACTACCGCCAGCAAATTGATTTGGCAGTGATCGGCGAGGGCCGCCCCTGCGAAGAAGAGGAATAAGGCGGGGATCCCTCCATCGATCGAGGGCAAAGGGGGCGGTTGTTGCGAACTCTGGCGCGGCCAAAATGGGCGATACCTGAATTATCAGGATCCCTTTTCCCAAGCGGGGGCCGAGATGGCCGCTTCCCCTGCTGTCTTCCTATACACTGTAGTAAAAAACCTGCTGAACTTCTATGCAGCCCACCAATCCCAACCAATTTACCGAGAAAGCCTGGAGCGCCATTGTCCAATCCCAGGATGTAGCCCGGCGGCACCAGCAGCAGCAACTGGAAACCGAGCATTTGCTCATCTCCCTTCTCGATCAAGAAGGGGGTCTCACCCAGACCATTTTGCAGCGGGCCGGCCTCGATCCAAGGCTGGTGCGGGACAAGGTGGAAAGCTTTATCAACCAGCAGCCCAAGCTGGCGCGGGTGGATCAGCTCTACCTGGGCCGCGGCCTGGAGACCACGCTGGATCGGGCTGAAGAGTTTCGCAAAGAATACGAAGACGACTTCATTTCGGTAGAGCACTTGCTTTTGGGAGCCCTGGACGACGAGCGGGTGGGCAAGCGGGTTTTAGCACCCCTAGGTTTGACCGTCGAGCGCCTCAAACCCGTTATCCAACAAGTGCGGGGCAAACAGCGGGTTACCGACAAAAACCCTGAGTCCCGCTACGAGGCCCTGGAGCGCTATGGCCGCGACTTGACCAAGGCCGCCCGCGAAGGGAAGCTGGATCCGGTGATCGGGCGGGACGACGAGATCCGCCGCGTCGTTCAGGTGCTCTCCCGCCGCACCAAAAACAACCCGGTGCTCATCGGCGAACCCGGCGTGGGGAAAACCGCCATTGTCGAAGGTCTCGCTCAACGCATCAACCGGGGAGATGTGCCGGAGTCGTTGAAAAACCGGCGCGTCATTGCCCTAGATATGGGCTCCTTGATTGCTGGCGCCAAGTACCGCGGTGAGTTTGAAGACCGCCTCAAAGCTGTGCTCAAGGAGGTTACCGAATCGGAAGGGCAGATCATCCTCTTCATCGACGAGCTGCACACCGTGGTCGGGGCGGGGGCTGCCGAGGGGGCGATGGATGCCGGCAACCTGCTCAAGCCGATGCTGGCCCGGGGCGAATTGCGCTGCATTGGCGCCACCACCCTGGATGAGTACCGCAAACACATCGAAAAAGACGCCGCCCTGGAGCGCCGCTTCCAGCCGGTGTATGTGGATCAGCCCTCCGTAGAAGACACCATCTCCATCCTGCGCGGCCTCAAAGAGCGCTACGAGCTGCACCACGGGGTCAAGATCAGCGACTCGGCCTTGGTGGCGGCAGCCGTTCTCTCCAACCGCTACATCTCCGAGCGCTTTTTGCCCGACAAGGCCATCGACCTGGTGGACGAAGCGGCAGCCAAGCTCAAGATGGAGATCACCTCCAAACCCGTCGAATTGGATGAAATCGACCGGCGCATCATGCAACTGCAGATGGAGGAGCTCTCCCTCAAGAAGGAAGACGACCTCGCCTCCAAAGATCGCCTGGGCAAAATCGAGCAGGAGCTGGCCAACCTGATGGAGCGACAGCGGGAGCTCAATGCTCGTTGGCAGATGGAAAAAGAGGCCATCGAGCGGCTGCAAAACCTCAAAGCCGAGCGGGATGCCGTCAAGCTGCAGATTGAACAGGCAGAACAAAAATATGACCTCAACCGCGCTGCCGAGCTCAAATACGGCAAGCTGATGGAGCTGGAGCGGCAGATCCAAGAGCAGGAGGCCCACCTGGCCAAGCTGCAGGCCAACGGTGAGCCCTTGCTGCGGGAGCAGGTGACGCCCGAAGACATTGCCGAGATCGTCTCCCGCTGGACCGGGATCCCGGTCACCAGCTTGATGGAGTCGGAAAAGCAAAAGCTGCTGCGCCTGGAAGCCCACTTGCACCAGCGGGTGGTGGGCCAGGACGAAGCGGTAGCCGCCGTAGCCGCTGCCATTCGGCGGGCCCGGGCCGGCCTCAAGGATCCCAACCGACCCATCGGCTCGTTCCTGTTCATGGGGCCCACCGGCGTCGGGAAGACCGAGCTGGCTCGCGCCTTGGCGGAGTTCCTCTTCGATACCTCCGAAGCGATGGTGCGCATCGACATGTCCGAGTACATGGAGAAGCACTCTGTCTCCCGCTTGATTGGGGCTCCGCCGGGCTATGTGGGCTACGAAGAAGGGGGGCAGCTCTCGGAAGCGGTGCGGCGCCGTCCCTACTCGGTGGTGCTCTTTGACGAGGTGGAGAAAGCTCACCCCGATGTCTTCAACATCCTGCTGCAGGTGCTGGACGATGGCCGCATCACCGACTCCCAGGGGCGGACGGTGGACTTCAAGAACACCATCATCATCATGACCAGCAACATCGGCAGCGAGCTGATTCTGGAAATCGGGGGCGATGAGAGCCGCTACGAGGAGATGAAAACTCAGGTGCTGGCCATGCTGCGGCACCACTTCCGGCCGGAGTTCCTCAACCGCGTGGATGAACTCATCATCTTCCACGCCCTCACCAAAGCGCAGATTCGCCAGATCGTCAGCCTGCAGATGCGGCGGGTGGAGCAGTTGCTGGCGGATCAGCAGATTGAGATTGTCCTCACCGAAGAGGCCAAGGACTACCTGGCCGAGCTGGGCTACGATCCCGTGTTTGGGGCCCGACCCCTCAAGCGGGTCATCCAGCGGGAGATCGAAAACCCCATCGCCACCAAGCTGCTGGAAAACGAGTTCCTGCCCGGCGACCGCATCCTGGTGGATGTGGCCAACGAGCGGCTGGTCTTCCGCAAGATTGGCTCTCAGCCCAGCCAAGAGCCGCCTGCTGCTGTAGCCGTCAGCTAAGTTGGTTAGAGGCTAATTACCTGGTCAGGTGGGTTGTCTTTTAAGGCCGCGTAGAGGTCGGGAAAGCAGCCCACCTGCACGCCTTTGACCACATTCTTGGGAACACAATAGCCCGGCTCCTTGCGCCCCTGGCCCTTTGAGTCGCACCACTTGGGTTCCCCTTCCGCCAGGTTGCGCTCCAGGGCGCACAGGTCACACATCATCAGCAAAATCTTTTGCGCTTCGGCAATCTTGGCCAGGCGCTCGCCAATGGGATCCCCCTGCCGCAAGACAAAGCAGTTGTCGTCAAAAAAGAACATGCCCACCACTTCCACGCCGTGTACCCCCGCTTCTAGCTGCGGCAGGATCATCTGGCCCAGCTTGTAGGTGCCGCCGCGAGGAGTGATGAAGACGTAGGCAACTTTCATGGCCGCTCCTTAGGTGTTTTCCAACTTGATTATCATCGATTATCGCTTTCAAAGTAGCACAGCTTACTGAAAGGGCGTAAGACACTCCCCAAGCATTCCTCGCCACTATCCTCGCCCCCAGCCCCTCTCCCAGCCCTCACCCCCAGCCCCTCTCCCAGAGGGAGAGGGGAGTTAGAGCGGCGCGTTCGCGACAGCGTTGCGTAGCAATAACGACGTAACGAACCGTTTCATTGCTATTTGAAATGACTATAAGACTATAAACTGAGATGGGATCTGGAGCTCTGCTCCTCTTGCCTAGGCAGGGAGAAGCCGAAGCAGCTCAGTGTTCAACCGCCATCTTGAAAGGTTTGAACAGGTGCAACCTCGAAGGGGATCCCCCTAGCGCCGAAAGGTTAGCGCCTGGCCGCGCACCGAGGGATCCACCTGACCGTTTTGAAAGGCGATCTGCCCGCCCACAATTGTGAGCAGCGGCCAGCCCACCAGCTCCCAGCCCTCAAACGGGCTCCAGCCGCATTTGGTGAGCAGCTCTTCCCGGCGCACCGGCTGAGGCGTGTGGCGATCCACCAATACCAGATCGGCATCGTAGCCCACCTGCAGCCGCCCCTTGTTGGGGATCCCGTAGAGGCGGGCCGGCGCCTCGCACATCCACTGCACCACCTGGCGCAGGGTACAGCGGCCCTGCTGGGCTGCGGTCAGCATCAGGGGCAAGGCCGTCTCCACACCGGGCATGCCAGAGGGGGAGTGGGGGTAGGGCTGGGCCTTTTCGGCCAGGGTGTGGGGGGCATGGTCGGTGGCGATGCAATCAAGGATGCCGTCGTGTAGCCCCTGCCAGAGCTGGTTCAGGTTAGCCGGATCCCGCAGCGGCGGGTTCATCTGGACGAGGGATCCCAGGCGGGCGTAGTCGGCGGTGCTGAGCAGCAGGTGCTGAGGGGTGACCTCGGCGCTAACCCAGGCGGGTTTGTGCTGGCGCAGCAGCTCCACCTCCAGGCCGGTGGAGAGGTGCAAAATGTGCAGGCGGTGGCGGTAGCGGGTGGCCAAGTCCAAAGCCCGTTGCGAGGCAATCAGCGCGGCTTCTTCATCCTGAATCAGGGAGTGAACCGCCACATCTGTACGTCCGGCAAAGAGGGCCCGCCGGGCTTGAATCCGCGAGTGATCTTCAGCGTGGACGGCGATAACAAAATTGGGATCCGTCTCGGCAAAGATCCGCTCTAATGCCGCTTGGTCATCCACCAGCAAGGGGCCATGCATGGATCCCATGAAGATCTTGATGCCGCAAGCCCCTTGCACCGTTTGCAGCTCTTTAAGGTTATCGGCGGTGGCCCCGATGAAAAAGCCGTAGTTGACCACGCACTTGCTGGCGGCCCGGGCCAACTTGTCATCCAGCGTTGCCTGGTCGATCGTCAGCGGATCCGTATTGGGCATCTCCAGAAAGCTGGTTACCCCACCGCGAGCGCAGGCCCAGGATCCCGTCTGTAGGTCTTCTTTGTGCTCCCGGCCCGGCTCGCGAAAGTGAACCTGGGGGTCGATCACCCCCGGCATGAGGGTATGGCCCTCCGCGTCGATAACCCTAGCCACCCCTTCTGCCGAGAGATTCTGGCCGATTTGGGCAATGCGCCCCTCCCGCACCAGCACATCTCCCAGCCAGGGATCCCCTTCCGGCACCAATAGCTCCGCATTGCGGATCAGCAGACTGTCAGACAAAGCGCCCCCGAGACAACGCCAATTTCCCAGCCAGAATATTCAATCAAAATACCTTATATCAAAATACCTTGGAAGACTGGCCGCCAATCCGGCACCTCACTTCCGACTCAGCGCTGGCGCGACAGCGCAAAAGGGCCTTGACTTGACATCCTCTCCACGGCTGCGGCTGGCTTCCAGGCAAAGGTCTAGATGGCTCTTTCTGGTAATCTAAGTTGGGGGTTTAAGATCGGTAGGTGTTGCCCAGCATCCCTT